>JACMKL010000642.1 GCA_014380105.1 Candidatus Melainabacteria bacterium | reverse complement strand
CGATGAAAGAAGTAAATGCGATCGGACAATTGGCGACGCTCAAAACACTAATTTTGACCAAGAGCAATTTCTCCGACACTGAATCATCCGCACTCAACAAATTGAGCGGCTTGAGAAATCTCGATTTGACAGGCACTAATACTGGTGATGAAACCCTGAAAAATCTTCAGGGATTGAAACTGCAGCAAATTGATCTGACCGGCACGAAAGTAACTGAGAAGGGACTTCCGTCACTCGCGAAAATAGAAACACTCGTCACCATTTCATTGAACGACACTGAAGTTGGCGATAAAGGTCTCGGTAGTCTTTCAGCTTTGAAGAAATTGAAAGCACTCAACCTGAACAGAACCAAAGTCACCGAAGATGCGCTCAAACAATTGTCTGCCTACAATGCTTTAGACAACTTGTCCTTGCAAGACACTGAAGTCACCGGAGCTACTTTTGACACTGTGCCTGCATTGCGCTTCTTGATCGGATTAGATCTGGGCGGCACAAAAGTCAACGATTCGACTGTTGGCAAATTAATGTCAGCACCGAGCCTGGTATCACTCAATTTGAGCAAAACTAGAGTGACGGATAATGGGCTGGCTCAATTAGCAAAAATGAAAAACTTGCGCGAATTGTCACTCGGCGGTTTACAAATTTCCGACAAAGGTCTGCATTCAATCAGAGGTATGAAACTACGTACTCTTGACCTGAGCGGAACCAATGTCACTGATAAAGCGCTTGTTCCCTTCAAAGGAGCGACTTTCCTTTCAATCGTTAATTTGAACAAAACGAAAGTGACAGACGCAGCGCTGCCGACTCTCGGGCAAATTCCAAACTTGGCTGAACTTTATCTTTCCGGCACGAAAGTTACAGATGCCGGTCTGAAAACAATCAGCGCATTTCCAAAGCTTGAAAGTCTCGACTTCAGCGATACTGAAGTTACCGATGCTGGTTGCAAGTCACTTTCCCAAATGAAAAATCTTCATTATGTCAAAGTATCCGGAACCTCCATCACACCGGCAGGCTTGCACAGCTTGATGAGAATCAGCGCAATGGCAAGAGTTGACGCAGATAATTGCAAGAAGTTGCCAAAAGAAGCACTCGAAAAAGTTCAAAAAGACCATCCAGGTTCGCTAGTCACAGGCGGCTAAAAACGAATGGAGGCTGAAGTAAGAGAGCGCCTCGGAAAACTCTTACACAAAAAAAATTGGTTGCTGGTTTCTGACCGAGATGGCACTCTGGCGCCATACACAGTCGACCCAGCCGCCTCTCGCATGCCAGCGTCAACGGTCAAAACGCTGGCAGCGTTGGCAGAATTGCCTGACACGCATGTTGCTCTCTTGAGCGCACGCTCAATTACATTTCTGTTGACTGATATTGGAGACGCTCCAATCACTCTGGCTGGTAGTTATGGAACAGAGATTCTATATCCGGACAAACAGCGAATTACAGAGCCAGGAGTGCTGCCATTTAAGAATGCGTTCGAATCTTTGCGTCTCAAGCTACGCGAAATTCTGCCTGCAGCGCGAACAATAATTGACGACAATGAATTATCAATCTGCCTTCACTATCACCTGACGCCACCAGAAATGATGCCGGAAGTGGAAAGAGAAGTCGATAAAATTGCAGCCGAATTTCCAATTTTGAGACGCCGCCGAATGGCTACCAGTGTGGAATTTCTTCCTGATTTTGATTGGGACAAAGGTCGTGGGCTGGCGCGCGTCACAGAACATTTCAATCTTGCCGACGACAAAGATACTTTCTTTCTTTTTGCAGGCGACACCGAAGCGGATGAACCGGGATTTGAATATGTCCTATCGCGCGGCGGAACCGCTGTGCGTGTCGGAAATCAATTCTCCGGTCACAAAGACTATTCATGCGATAACCCGGAAGTGGCAGGGCAACTGTTTCAGCAATTGCTCGCGATTCGTTCGCCAGAAAAATTTAAGGAGCTGCATGCGTCGTTATCGTTCTAAGGCGACAACTTACAAATTTCAAAATCAATCGGAACTATTTTCCTGGAAAATGCATTGCCAGGAATGAAGACAGAATTGCAGCGCAAAGTACAAATTGCGCAAGCCAGAACATGCTGACTACAGAAGCTTCTCCGGTGTTTTTCTCAGCCAACACGGCTTCAAAATGGTGATGCAATGGAGCCATTCTAAAAATGCGTTTCCCTTCACCTGGAAGTTTGTGAGTAAGCTTATGCACTGCCACCATCACCGGTGACATTGGCTTTGGCGGTGTGAATTCTTTCGTCAATTTAAAATACGAAACTTGCATCATTACAGAAATAGTTTCTGCAATGAAAATCAGTGACAGTGGGATAAACCAGAGAATTAATCCGCCACTCATCACGAGAGCTGCCATCAATCCGCCAATAAATAAACTGCCGGTGTCACCCATGAATACTTTGGCTGGGTTTCTGTTAAAGACAAGAAATGCAGCCAAGCCACCAGCGGCGGCAGCAGAAAGTTGCGACTCGACAGGCAAAGCAAGGACCGTAAACATGACAGCCATTGTGAGAAAAGCCAGAAACGATGTGCCACCAGCCAAGCCGTCCATGCCGTCGTGCAAGTTGATTGCGTTGGTCGTGGCAGCCACCATGAAGCTGGAGGATAGACAGAAAAGCCACCACGGCATTTTAAATTCAAATTGCGCATCACCTGAAGTTCCGCCTCCAGGATGAACCAAGACTGTGCCTGCTTCTTGACTAAGGGACAAGAAGCAGACTGCAAGCAAAAGTCCCAGCGCGAACTCCACTGCCAAACGTTTCTTTGCCGACACGCCTTTGTTGCTTTTGCTGGTCACTTTGCCATAATCGTCAGCAAAACCTACAACGCCGCACATAACGGATATCAGCATAATGACTAAGCATTTGAAGACGTCAGAATTGACTGACACAAACTTGAGGTAGAAACCCGTGATTGCCACGCCGATAATCATCGCGGCAATGAAGCCCAAACCACCCATCGTAGGTGTTTTAGCCTTCCTTGCATGACTCTTTGGTCCTTCCTCACGCAAATGCTGCTCAATCTGCTTGGATTTGAGCCATTTGATGTAGGGCGGGAAGATAACCAGCCCAAACAGGAGTGACGCCAAGAAAGGAACGACGACGGCCAATTCTTTATCGTGTGCGGCTAGAAAAATTTCCGGCAATTTTGAAAAATTAGTCCAAGTAGAAGGATGTAATTATCTTACGACCTTCTTTGGCATAAGCAACAGATTCAAGTAGCGTGTGGCTTGTGTGATATAGAAAGCATATAACTTGTTGGCTGCGGTCGATGATTTCGTGGTTGCAGATTTTGCTGGCTTCAGCCAAGGTCATCGTGCGGCGATCTGGATACTCAGTTACGTGAGTAATGCCCTGGAGCAAGTCCTGGACTTCTGCAGGTTGCTGACCGATTGTTTGCGGAAGAACAATGTCCAGACGATCCGGATTGGCGCGCTTGGCTCCGCGGATGACTGCCATGTTGGTTCCGTTTGCACCGCCACTGGTGACGACCTGGTTGCCGGATAAAACCAGCGCATAGGTGAGCATTTCAACGAGCTGTTGATGGGTCAGAGTCAGGTTTCGAGTGCCGATTATGGCAACTTTCTTCGGACCGCCCTGCTGAATTAGTAAGAGTTCTTGTGCAAGCTCGTCGACGGAAGGGAGAGTTGCAGAGGTTGATTCAGGTGAAGGCATCACGTATATCCGTTGAGGTATCCGAGTTGTTAGTACCAAGAATTTATCTTGCTGAGCGAGAACCTAGAATAACGGTCCGGCGCTTCAGTAGAGCATTTGGGCAGAAGTGCAGTTTACAAATTATAATCAACACTTAGGCTCTGTCCCGTTAGGCTTTGATCAAGATTTGAACCGGAAGCAACCACTTAAGCGCTCGTCGAACGAGATGACTTGCGGGTTGGCACCGACCAGCGAAAGCTGGAAAAGCCGGTTGGAATCATAGCATAATTGAATTGACCTAATGTCATGAGGCAAAAACAGGCATGGAAGTACGAACCGAATTGGAAAGAATCGCTAATACCCAACCTGATAATGAGCTTCTCGCGAAATTAAATCCGCAGCAAGCTGAAACCGTCACGGCTGGCTGGGGTCCGTGCCTGGTCATCGCTGGTGCTGGCTCCGGGAAGACTACTGTCTTGACCCGCCGCATCGCTTACATGATTAAAGAGATGGGCCAAGAGCCCGAAACTATTCTCGCCGTCACGTTTACGAACAAAGCCGCCCAGTCCATGAAGCAGCGTATCGAGGCAATTGTGGGCTGGCAAACGAGCCGCCGCCTGATGATTGGGACGTTCCACAGCATCTGCGCCCGCCTTCTTCGTTACGACATTGAGGAATACACCACCCCTCAAGGGCTGAAGCTGAAAAGCAATTTCGTTATATATGATGAGACCGATTCGCTCAGTCTTATGAAAGGAGTCGTCTCGCGTCTCAACCTGGACGAGAAAGTCTTCGTCCCGCGCGAAATGAAATACGCCATCTCCGCGCTTAAGAATGATGGATACACCGCTCAGCTTTATGCGCAAGAAGCGAAGAGCTATCGCGACAGTCGCCTTTCCGAGATCTTCCTCTCGTATCAAGCCGAATTGGCACGAAACAATGCCATGGATTTTGATGATCTAATTCTCACGTTTACACAAGTCTTAAAGACTTGCCCGGGAGTTCGCGAACGTCATCATCAACGCTTCCGTCACGTGCTCGTCGACGAGTTTCAAGATACCAACCGCGCCCAGT
>JACMKL010000641.1 GCA_014380105.1 Candidatus Melainabacteria bacterium | reverse complement strand
TTGAAGCCAAGCAATATTATGCTTGTCAAAAATAAAGTAAGTGGTGGCGAAATTGTGAAAGTTGTTGATTTCGGTATTGCGAAATTGACCGGTGTTGACGAATTTAATCAACAGACTTTGACAAAAACTGGTGAAATCTTTGGCAGTCCACTCTACATGAGCCCCGAACAGTGTATGGGTACAGCCTTAGATCACCGCTCAGATCTGTATTCTCTTGGTTGTGTGTTCTACGAAGCCCTGACAAGTGCACCACCTTTTCTCGGTGAGAGTGCGCTTGCCACCATGATGAAACATCAGGGCGAAACGCAATTATCTTTGAAAGAAGGATCGTTAGGAATTCAGTATCCAGAAGAACTAGAATTGATAATTGCGAAACTTCTGGAGAAAGATCCAAATCATCGCTATCAAACCGGAGAAGCTCTAGCGAAGGATTTAATACGACTGGAGAATTCATTCCAGAAAACGGATGCCTCGGACCCAATTGTGTCGGCAGCAGATCGCGCCGGTCAAAGTGACACCATATACGATGGCAAAGGTCTTAAAAGAAATAGCGCCCACGGTGATTTTCAGAGGCGTAAATTTCTCAATGACCCATTATCTCTTACAGTGGCGGCATCCGTTGTCTTTGCCGCCGGTGCAGGTTGTAGTTATCTTCTGAACAAGCAGACGGACGCAGCCCGCACTGCGAAGGCGCAGTCAGCTTCCATGGGCGCCTCCGTCCTCACGAAAGAACAAATAAAGCTTGCCAACGCTTATCAGAAAAGTATTGAGGTGCGCGACACATGGTCAACGCTTGCAGGTGACAAACGGCAATTTTTCTTTCCGATCGGTGAAGACCTGGGGACGATTGTGCTCGATACAGGAAAACAAATTCCAGCCACAGGGCAATTTTCTATACCAGCCAAACAAAGCTTTGGTGTGATTGCCAACAAAAATCTTCTCAACGATCTGTCCAAACTGAAGAAATTCGAGAATGATGATGCAGCTGTCTTCGATTTTAAAGGCGTGACACCACCCAAAGGTGCATACGAGATCGTGGCGCGTTTCAAAAATTTGCGCGGGCTCAATGTCTTTTCTTGCGAATTTTATGACGAAGATTTAGAGCTATTCAAAAGTCAAATGTCTTTGCTCAGTCTAAATATTGGAAACACAGCAGTTACAGGCAAAGCCTTGCTTAAATTTCCGCCTTTGAAGAACATCAATTGTCTGGATATTTCTTATATGGACGCGCCTCAAATGCTTCTGCCAAAGATAAAAGAGTTTCCGAAATTGAAACAATTGATGGCTAGAAAATCAGATATACGCGATGAGCATATTTCGATGCTGGCGGACAGCAACATAAAAGTGGCTTCGCTTGCCTGGAATTACAAATTAAGCAAGAATTTCGCGCAAAATCTCTCAAAGTCAAAGTCTTTAGAGGTGCTCAATCTATCGGCAACAAAATTAAGTCCTGCAGATGTTGTTCAACTGACGCGAATTCCAACGCTTCGGCGCATTGTGGTGGGTACGCTGCCATGGGGAAACGAACTTAAAACGTATATAAAGAAGACTTTTGCCAGTGAACATCCAAAAATGACGCTCGTCTGGAAGGATGAATTTACTTCAGACCATTCTGCAGCTATGCCTGCTTTTCAGTGGAAAGGCGAAGGTTTGGTTGCTCACGAATGTCCAATCGCAACGCTCGCCCGCGAGACCTTTTAAGCAGCGCGCTGTTTTAGCTGATGGATCAAATCTTCCTGACCGAGCATATAGCCTTGCTGAGCTTGCTCATCTGCATAGATTGCAATGGCATTGACGCACTCAGCGATCAAGCTGGTTGGCGCAAATTCGGTGATTCGCATCAGAATTTGTTCAACTGACTGCCACTCTTTAGAGTCCAAAGGGATTGATTCGTCGAGACGCTGCGTAACCATGTGCTTACGAGCTTCAACTTCTTTTGCATGTACCTTTTGACTCAACTTAACTCGTTTCATTTTCCAAACTCCCGGACTTCTAAAGTCGAATGACCTTGGTTTAGCCCAAATTAGGGCAAGGTGCGAGAAATCTCATCTTTGACGGCATTCTCACTTCACGATCTCATCACAACCACTCTTGAGAACATCTAAAATCTTTCGAAAGGCGCTGTTCATCAGGAATTCGCACTATCCGAAAAATTCGGCGGCTGTCATGAGTTCAATTACTACCGTTTTGAAATTGCTCACGACCGAAAAGACGCATCTCATACAGCTTAGTTCCGACTTAGACAAAAACTTTCTCTTCATACATCCGTTTGAATAGCCCTGTATATGGGGCATTCATACTTTCTGGCATGTCTAAATATGTGATTGTGAAAGGCGGTTTGCCATCATATGCGGTGAATATCGCCTTTTGACATCCTCCCAATATGAGTGAATCCAAAGGCGGGATTATTCACATCGAGAAAGAGATCGCACTCTCTATTGATATAATTAAGGAGTTCGATTCGGGGAACCCAGACCGCCTCTACGGCATTCGTGAGGCGCGGTTTTCTTCGGGATGCTGTTATTCCTAATTGCTCTCCGGATCGCAATATGCGACAAGAGCTTTCGCTTTGCCGCTCAGCAAATGACTGTCAGCGATGGCCAAACGGCCCAGGATTACAGCAATGAATGAGACAACAGCAGCTACGCATCCGCACACAGGAATGACGACCCGCAACGATAGTTGGTGGTTGGCTCCTGGTCTGGTTGCCGTAGGATTCGGAATTTTCGTCATCTACGCGACCTTTCGCGCTTTTGAGAACAATTTCTACGAAATAGGGCCGATAATTTCGCCCTTCTATTCGCCTAAACTCCCCACCCCATCGTGGTTTCCATTTTCAGCAGCCTTTCTCATCCTGTGGATGCCGGCTGGTTTTAGAGCTACTTGCTACTACTACCGAAAAGCTTATTACCGCGCTTACTTTATGTCCCCGCCAGCGTGCGGTGTAAAAGTTTGGGGCAGTCAGGGATATTGCGGCGAACGATCTTTTCCATTCGTTCTACAAAATCTGCACCGCTACTTCTTCTACCTTGCTGTTTTGGTACTAGGTATCCTCTGGTACGACGTTTTTATCGCAATGTTCTCTGAAGGATTGAACATCTCAGTCGTGAGCTTAATCATGCTCGCCAACTGCATTCTTCTTTCAGGTTACACATTTGGTTGCCACGCCAACAGACACATTGTCGGTGGTGGAATGAACAAGTTTAGCGACGCACCAGGCAAATTCAAACTCTGGGAATTCGTCACTCACCTCAACGAACATCATATGGGTTGGGCGTGGTGCTCACTTTTCTCAGTCGGTTTTACAGATTTCTACATAAGGCAAGTGGCTGCTGGAGTTTTCTCCAATCCAACCCTTATCCCCTTTCACTAAGGTCTAGCTCAAAATGGCAAATTACGAAGTACATGAACACGACGTGCTCGTCATCGGCGCTGGTGGTGCCGGGTTGAGAGCAGCGATTGAAGCGTCGGCACAGGGGGTCAATGTTGGGCTCGTCTGTAAATCACTATTAGGAAAAGCACACACTGTAATGGCAGAAGGCGGTGTCGCCGCTGCTTTAGCGAACGTTGACGAACAAGACGACTGGAAGGTTCACTTTGTTGACACCATGAATGGTGGCAAAGGCATGAACAACTGGCGCATGGCTCAACTACATGCGCAAGAAGCGCCAGAGCGCGTTCGTGAGCTAGAGCGTTGGGGCGCTGTCTTCGATAGAACAAAAGAAGGCAAAATTCTTCAGCGCGCTTTTGGTGGACACAAATACAAGAGACTTTGTCACGTTGGTGACAGAACTGGCTTGGAGATGATCCGTACACTACAAGATCAAGGTATTCACCGTGGATTTAACGTGTACATGGAATGCGCAGTCACCAAATTGCTTAAAGATGGCGACAGAATTTCAGGCGCATTTGGTTATTATCGCGAAGACGGGCGCTATGTTCTTTTCAAAGCCAAAGCAATAGTTTTGGCCACAGGCGGAGTTGGAAAGGCATTTACAGTCACTTCGAATTCTTGGGAATACACAGCCGACGGTCAGGCTCTTGCATATGACGCCGGCGCTGACCTGATCGACATGGAATTTGTGCAGTTTCACCCAACCGGCATGGTCTGGCCTCCAGGTGTACGCGGCATTCTCGTCACTGAGGGCGTACGCGGTGAAGGCGGCATTCTGACCAACAGTGAAAAGAAGCGCTTCATGCGCGACTACCTGCCAGAGTCAACAAAATCTGAATTCTCTGTCGATGATGAAGAGTCGAAGCGTTGGGTCGAAGCCGCGATTGCCGGTCAAAAAACTGATGCTAAGAGACCTCCAGAATTGTCCACACGCGATAACGTCGCTCGGGCAATTTACACGGAAGTTAAGGAAGGCAGAGGATCGCCTCACGGTGGAGTCTTCCTGGACATCAGTTATCAGGACGCTGCACGCGTACGCAAAAAATTACCGTCAATGTATCACCAGTTCAAAGACCTCGCAGACGTCGATATCACAGCTGGTCCAATGGAAGTCGGACCGACCATGCACTACATCATGGGTGGTATCAGAGTCGAAGCCGACACACAACAAACTCGCGTTCCAGGCTTGTTTGCTGCTGGAGAATGCTCCGGAGGCATGCACGGTGCCAACAGACTGGGTGGTAATTCACTCTCCGACTTAATCGTTTTTGGACGACTGGCTGGTCTTGGAGCTGCCGAATATGTCAAAGGACTGGGCAACAATGCGCTCGCAATCAATAACGACCACATTGAAGCCGCTATTAAGGAGATGGATGAGCCATTCGAAATTGGCAAGCAAGCGGACGCTAAAAACCCCTATGACATTCAAAAAGAACTCAATCAAATCATGAGTACTTATGTTGGCATCTTCAGAAATGAAGAAGACCTGACGACAGGAATTGCCAAATTGAAGAATCTCAAAGAGCAGGTAAAGAAGGCTGGAGTGAAAGGCTCCAAAGTCTTTAACCCTGGCTGGCACATGTGTCGCGATTTGACCAATATGATGATCGCTTCTGAAGCGATTGCTCACAGTGCACTTTCACGCAAAGAAAGCCGCGGCGCGCACAGTCGCCTCGATTTCACAGAACTAGATCCGGAACTCGCCAAGTTCAACACATCAATATCGAAAGATGGCGATGCGATGAAGCTGGAGAAAACTGCAAAACCAGTTATGCCGGAAGAACTCAAAGAATTGTTCGCGAAAAAGGAGACAAAATAATGCCTGAAGCAATATTGAAGGTTTTTCGCGGAGAAAAAGATAGCGGCACCTTCGAAACGTACAAAGTACCAATCGAAGAAGGCATGGTCGTGCTGGATGCGATTCACTATATCCAACAAAACAACGACCCATCACTGGCTGTTCGCTGGAATTGCAAGGCTGCAAAATGCGGCTCGTGCTCTGCTGAAGTAAACGGCAGACCCGCTCTTCTTTGCAAATCACGCATGGATAAATTTGAGCCTGGTCAAGAAATCACAGTACAGCCGATCAAGACTTTCCCACACTTGAAAGACCTCGTCACTGATGTGTCCTGGAATTACGAAGTGAACAAAAAAATCACTCCATTTACTCCGGCACCAGATGCTAATTGGACTTTCTATCAGGAAGATATTGAGCGCGTGCAAGAATTCCGCAAGTGCATCGAATGCTTCTTGTGTCAGGACGTATGCCATGTTCTGCGCGACCACAATCGCAAAGATGCGTTCTATGGTCCTCGCTTCATGGTCAGAATGGCCAGCCTGGAGATGCATCCACTCGACACAGCTAATCGCCTCAAATCAATAAAAGAAGATGCCGGCATCGGCATGTGCAACATCACAAAGTGCTGCACAGAAGTTTGTCCTGAGGACATTCACATCACCGACAATGCCATCATTCCAATGAAAGAACGGGTTGTTGACGAGTTTTACGATCCGATCGGAAAATTCCTCAAGTCGATCTTTGCTGGTAAGTAGACCGACAACAATCAACAGAGACCCAGGATAGAGGGAATGAACAACTCATCGCGCTCGATGTGGTCTCCCTTGAAGGAGCCACTATATCGATCGCTGTGGATTGCAGCGGTAATCTCAAATGTGGGCAGCTTCATGCAGGAAGTCGGTTCAGCCTGGCTGATGACTTCGCTTGTCAAAACCCCACTTTTAGTCGCTCTACTTCAAACAGCGGCTTACTTGCCCTACTTCATTTTGGCTGTGCCTTCCGGCGCATTTGCTGATGTAATCGATAAGCGCAAAATGCTCCTCATCGGGCAAATTTGGATGTTGGTTGCCTCATTATCCCTGGGCATTTTATCGATCAACGGATTGATGAGTCCCTGGATTTTGCTGGGTCTCACTTTCATGCTTGCTGTGGGCGGCGCCATTACAGGTCCAGCTTGGAATGCTGCAATTCCTGATTTAGTGCCAAAAGAAAAACTGGAATCAGCAATTGCGTTGGGTAGCGTCGGCTACAACGCTGCCAGGGGAGTAGGTGCCGCCATCGGTGGACTGGCAGTGGCAGCATTTGGACCAGGTCCTGTGTTCATGCTCAACGCTCTTTCATTTGTAGGCGTTCTACTGGTTTTTTTCAAATGGAAACCGAGTCAGAAAGCGCCAAGTACAATTCCTCGCGAGCAAATGGTTGGTGCTATCAAAGCGGGATTTCGTTTTGTTAGACATTCGCCATTGCTCAAAGCAGTCCTGGTGCGCTCCGGAGCCTATGCCGCCTGCACAAGCGCAATGTGGGGACTCTTACCACTGATTGCTCGCGAAGAATTACATCTTGATTCTCCACTCAGCTACGGAATGTTGCTTGCTGTGTTTGGAGCGGGGACACTATTAGGAGCGGCTATTCTGCCAGGTTTGCGCAGACGTATTTCGCTCGATGAAGTCACCGCCGTCGGTACCGTTCTTTTTGCAGGAGCAATGCTCGGATTAGCATTTGCGAGCAATTTAGTTACTGCCGGCTTATTCATGATCGGAGCTGGAGTTTCTTGGATTGTCGTCAATTCATGCCTCAGCATGGGTGCCCAAAAGGCAGCACCTGCCTGGGTTAGAGCTAGAGCACTCGCATGCCACATCCTGGTTTTTCTAGGAACATTTGCAGTAACCAGCGCCATGTGGGGTCAACTCGCGGTTTATACCGGATTAGATGTGCCACTCCTGATTGCATCAGCACTTCTTATGCTGACGCTTTTCCTGTCCAAACCTTTTCCTATGGGGATTGCCGAACACATCGACACAACCATGTCTGACCACTGGACTGACCCTAAGCGAGTTTCCGACCCACACCCGAATCACGGTCCAGTTTTAATCACAGTCGAATATTTAATTGACCCGTGCAAACTGCTTGATTTCAAAACAGCAATGACCGAACTAAGTATTCAGAGACGACGCGATGGTGCATTCCAGTGGCATTTATTTTGCGATGTGTCACGTCCAGAAAGACATGTGGAAATATTTATGGTTGATTCCTGGGCTGAGCACATGCGCCAACATGAGCGGGTTACAGTCTCCGATAGGCTGATCGAAGAGAAGGTAAACAGCTTTCACACCGGTGAAAAACATCCTACTGTCGGACACTTTATTAATGCATACCTGCCTCCTGAATTAATCAAAGCGATGTCCATCGAAGAGTCGGACTGCATATAGTTCAGCTTATAATTGTTTCGGCATAATTTGGAGAAGATGATGTCGAATACTCAAACTGCCGTGCCCGTTCTAATTGTAGGGGCAGGTCCAACGGGACTCATGTTGGCAAGCGAACTCAAACGGCATGGCGTCGTCTGTCGAGTTGTTGAAAAAATGCCGGTGCCTTCCGACAAATCAAAAGCACTGGCGTTGCATGCACGTACTCTCGAAATTTTAGAAAATTGTGGAGTCGTTAATAAATTTCTGGAGGTAGGCAACCCGGCATACGGTGCCAGCCTTTATCATGCTGGCAAAAGAATTGTCCACCTCAGCATCGCGGAGCTGGAGTCACCGTACCCATTTGCATTAATGGTGCCACAAGAAGTTACGGAAAAAATTCTTTATGACCAATTTATATCTGCGGGTGGAACCGTTGAGCGTGGCGTGGAATTACTTAAACTCACTCAGAACAATGAAAGTGTTGAAGTAGTTTTAAAAACTGCCGATGGGAAAGAGGAAAGTGTAACTGCACAGTGGCTGGTCGGCTGTGATGGCGCGCATAGCACTGTGCGCAAAGCACTCAATTTGCATTTCGAAGGAAGCGCTTTCGAAGAGCAATTTGGACTTGCAGACGTAGATGTTGAATCAGAAATTCCAGATGATGAAATTTCGACTTTCTTTCACGAAGATGGTGTGCTTGTCTTTTTTCCTTTTGGCAAAAAACGCTTTCGTATAATTGCAGACCTGGCTTCAGACAAAGTACAAGGTACAGCGCCAACTATCGAAGAGATGCAGACATTTGCCGAACAACGCGGGCCTAAAGGCATAAAATTATCCAATCCGCGCTGGCTCGCCTGGTTTAAGATTCACGCCCGGAGCGTTTCTCAATATAGAGTAGGTCGCGTCTTCCTTGGAGGCGACTCAGCTCACATTCACAGTCCAATTGGCGGACAGGGCATGAACACTGGCTTGCAGGATGTTTACAACCTGGCATGGAAGCTTGCTCTTGTCTGTCGGGGGGCCGCCGACCCAAAACTTCTGGACAGCTATAACGACGAACGTCATCCGGTTGGACAAGAACTCTTAAAAGGAACCACGCTTGCAACAAAAGTAGCAACATTGAGAAACCCAATTGCGCTACAAGTGCGAAACCGCGTGATGAGTTTTCTTTCGCAGCAGGATGTCTTCATCAACCGTATGCGTAAAGTAGGAACGATGTTAGCGGTAAATTATAGAAACAGCGCGATAGTCGGCGAATATAGGGAGGCTGCGGAAATTACACTGAAACAGTCCGACGATACGGAGAGACCCAATTTGCCTGCCTGGATTGAATTCGCGCGTGGGCCACTGCCTGGCGATCGCGCACCGGATGCGGTGCTGCTCGATCAAGATTTAAATCCAGTACAAGTCTATGAAGCAATTCGAGGAATTTCACACAACCTGCTCTTATTCGACGGAAAGCCGACTGAGGAAGGTTATCGCAACCTCGAAACTCTAGCCTGGTCTATTGGTGAACAGTTCGGCGGATTGATCAATTGCCATCTGATTTTGAGTTGTGAAAAAATACCAACCGGACTGAGATTTCCTGGGAAAGTATTTTTAGATCCAGATATGGCTGTCCACCAGACTTATGCAGCAAACAGCGAATGCCAATATCTCATTCGACCTGACGGCTACATTGGATTCCGCAGTCAACCGGCAAAACTGGCGCCTTTGGAAAATCATCTCGTCAAAATTTTTAGCAAACTCAAAGTTCAGATTTAAACCTGACTAAAAATTAGTTGGATTTGACTGCAACTGCGCAGCTTTGGCTGCTTTACGTTGTTCTTTAGCGGCCTGCAGAGCCGTAGTTTCATTTTGATCGAGAGTGCCATCACCGTTTGTGTCAAATTTCTGCATTAGCTTTTGACGTTTTGCAGCGCTGTTTGAGCTACTGCCAGCGCCCTTTTTCTTATTCATATAAGAAAAAGCGTCAGCTGGAATGGTTGATGGCTCACCAGTTAGAGTGTTTATCGGCACGCTTGCTGGCTCTGAAACGCCTGACGACTGAATTGCATTTACGGAATTGATGGCATTATTGTTGCCACCTCGGTTACGACCGCCACGTCTACCACGTCCACCGTTTCCCTGTCCGCCATTGGCCTGGCGACGTTGAAGACGCATGGCTTCTATCGCTTGGCGTTCGCCCTGGTCAATTGTTCCATCATGATTTGAATCGAATCGCTGAATTGCCTTCTGCCGGCGTGCTTCAATTTGCTCGGGAGTCATGTTTGCTCCTCGCATGCCGCTATTTCCGCCGCGTCTATGACCTCGCATACCCCTATTTCCGCCACGTCTGTGACCTCGCATACCGTTAATTCCGCCGCGTCTGTGACCACGCCTGGCGCCACCATGTCTTCTGCCACCACCGCCTCTCACACCCCCGACGGTCGCATTATCACTCACATCAACACCCGGAATTCCAAGAGCTGTCTGACCTTGAAAAGCATTAATGGATGGCGCAAAGTCATTTGTACCTTGCGCATAAATCACTGGACTAAAGCAAATCAGTGACATTGAAATTGATACTAATAACCGTTTAATTTTCATTTCTCACTTCAACTCCAATAGTTTCCACGAACCTGAAACACTAGACCTGTACAAACGGATTGGCACTCTGAAATCCAGGAAACACTGTCAAAATTTGTTGTTTTGAAAGTGCCATCTGATTGCCGAGAACATTTGTAATGACTGAGCGAAAATCGGTCGTGGTAGGTAGATCTCTAGCCTCATTTAAATTCGCATCAGCAAGCCCGTTCCAGCGTCCATATACTTTTCCGCCAGGTGTTCCGCCGCCAAGCATCCACATCACATTGCCGTGTCCATGATCAGTGCCACCATTGCCATTTTCACGCGCAGTTCTGCCAAATTCCGACATCACAACAATTGTGGTGTTGTTATACATCGGACCAAGTCCACGGATGAGATCTGCCAAACCGTCACTAAGTGGTCTCAAAAGATTAGCCAATTGACCTGTTTCTGCTCCTTCGCGCACATGTGTGTCCCAGCCGCCAAAATCAACAAAGGCTACCTGAATAGATGGATCGCGAGTAAATAAAGTAGCTAATTGTTTTCCAAATTCGGGAGATGATTTAGGAGTAAGTGCACCACGATTGGCAATAATTTGCTCCTTTGTCATAGCGTCTACAGAAGCTACTGGAGTAGGTTCATTGGCTGCTTGCTGCATGATCGAACTAACTTGTTTGCGCGCGGCAAGACCTTCAGAATAAGCTCGACCGAGGTCTCCATCAAGGTTTCCGTACATGTCAGAAAAAACTTTCGGAACTGAACCGGTAGCTAGTGCGCCTTGTCGACCAAATTTGCGATTTCCCTTTCCCCCTGATGCTGTCTTTGCAATCGTGGCAAAACTGGCTTGCCCAGAGCAAATGCGCGGTAATACGGGGCCAAGACTGATTGCTTGTAGCGGAGATTTTTTAGCGGGCAGTTGTAGAACAAGCCGATTCATCCAACCCGATGTGACAGACTTCCGACCAGGCACACCGGACTCCATGTAGTCTTGCGCATCGAAGTGGCTACGTGTTGCGTCAGGTGAACCGCAGGCATGCACAAACGCAGCAGTATTGTTCTTAAAATAGGGCAGGAGCGAATTGAGCGATGGATGCAAACCCCAGTAACCGTCAAGGTCCAAGAGACCGCTAGAGCGAGATAGTCCGATCGTCGGGCGGATTTCTCTATAACGATTATCGCCATAAGGAACAACAACATTCAGACCATCCACGCCACCACGTAGAAGGATAACTATCATTTTTTGTGCATATGGATCTTCTTTGCCATTACTGAAAGCCCAGCTTTGATTGGCCAGAAGTGACATTCCGATTGGAGAGAGAAATGCTGCTTTTAAAAAATCACGTCTATTCATTGAATCCACCTAGTACCGCATAAATTCAGGAGAACCAAGCAGTGCACCAACTTTTTGCATTGGCGGAGCGCTATTAATTGCTGTCAAAGTTTTTTCAGAAAGTTTGCCACCATTAACGGCAGGCAATACATTTTGATAATTGATTAAGTCACGATTGGCGATACTTAATCGAGTAGCGAAGTCAATGCGCTTCATCAAACCGTCAGGATTGAGCCACGCTTCTTTTGTGTATTTGTAGCCGTCAGGAGTCAAGCAGGCATAAACCGGTTGTCCCTGCAGTTTTAAAAATTGCACTAGCAACATTGGTTGTTCAACTTTCAGACCTGTCGCTCTGAAAGTTGAGACAGTGAAATGGAGAGGACTTTTAAATTTATTGCCAGTGTATTTTTGATCCCAAAATTCAGTGCTTGCAAACAATGTCTTTAAGACTGACCGAATGTCCCCACCTGACTGCTGAAATGTTGCTGAAAGCTTGTCGACCAAGGGCTTTGGTGGATTATCGTCTACAAAAAATTGCGCGATTTTAAATCCGACCCGATTGGCAGTAGAAGGATGAACAGCGATCATATCTAAAACTTGCTCGATTTCGCCGGCGCCTGTTCCTTTGATTGTCCGACCCAAAACGACTTTGTCACCAAAGTCATGCCTGCGTGGATCGAATGATGCCCAGTAGGCTGCCGCATCAGGGACATTACCGCGCAGTGGCGGCATCCCCCAGCCGGTCAAAACGCGAGCTAATTCTTGAATATCTTTCTGCGTATATCCGCCATCAACACCTAGCGTGTGAAGCTCCAACAATTCACGAGCATAATTTTCATTGATCCCTTTTTTCTTATTTTTGGGATTGTTTGCCGCAAAACCAGCCTTTGTATTTTGTGCATTATCGAGGTAGAACATCATGGCTGGATGGTGCATGGTAGAGCCCAGCAAACTGCGAAACTTGCCCATCACATTCGGTCGAATAGCTTGTTCTTCGTATGCCGACACTAAAACACGGTCAAGGCCTTTGCTCATAGATATATTGAAGTGATTGAACCAGAAATCAGTCATTAATTCGTTTAGTTGACGAGGACTCTCTATTGCACGTACTAATTTTGTCTCGACCGCACCTGCCTGAACTAAATTTTTATACTTCCCTCCGGCTGCACCGCCTGCTTTTTTTCCAGCGCCAAATGTTTGCACGCCCGTAAGAGTCGATGCCATCTGCATGTCGGCACCTTGCTTCTGCACCGCATCAGCTAGTGCTGAGTTTTGTCTCTTGAGAGCTTTCTGTTCTTTCAAAAGCTCAACGAATTTAGAAATCAATTCTTTAGATGATCGCCTGAGGTCGGCAGTATCAGCTAATTGCTGAAGCACCACTGGTGATTCGGCAATACTAGAAGGCGCCAATTGCGCGTCTATAAAATTTTGAAGACCTAACGCTTTGACCTTTTCACGGTCACCAGGTCTGGCGCCGTACGTGATTCGGTTGAGAGCGTGGTCTATTTTGTCTACTTCCTGACCCTGTCCGGCCGCATAGCAGGGCACCTGCATCAGCGCAACGGACATAAATAAAATCATTGCCTTCATACTGTCGATTCCAAGAGGGGCTATGGAGTAAGACGTAATCGGCGCGAAAAAAGTTCAATTAGTTTGAAGAAATTTTCTAAGGCTGTTGCAATTCGGCTTCACGCTTACACTGCACCCAGCATACGGCACAACAGGTTAAGCCCACAGCGATGGCGAAAAAGGCTACGTACTGGATTACCTGCACGATAAATAAGGGCATGGTTTTTCCTCGGTGGAGAAGGCTGGAAAAATATGTGGTTGCCAGTTACACCCTAGTTGTCATGAGCCTGGAAGTAAAGGATGTAAATACGCAGCCTGGACAAAAATCGACAATTGACAGAATTTGACATTTGTCAATTATCCATGCAAGAATGATCCTAGAGAACTGAGGACGTTGAAATGAAATTGAACAAGTTAGGGACAGATGGTCCATTGGTGTCCGCGCTTGGTTTGGGATGCATGGGCATGTCGGGCTTGTATGGGCAAACCAGCGATGAAGAAAGCATTCTGACAATTCAGGCAGCATTAGATGAAGGAATTTCCTTCCTCAATACAGGTGACTTTTACGGAGTCGGGCACAACGAGATGCTGATTGGCGAAGCCATAAAAGGTCGCCGTGAACAAGCCTTCATTTCTGTCAAATACGGAGCACTGCGCAGCCCTGACGGTGGCTGGACTGGTCTCAATACTAGCCCACAAGCCACCAAAAATTTTCTTTCCTATTCATTGACCAGGCTGAAAACCGATTACGTCGACCTTTACCAACCATGCCGTGTCGACCCCTCAATACCAATTGAAGAGACGGTAGCTGGAATTGCAGAATTGGTAAAAGCCGGTTATGTGAAACAGATTGGACTGTCGGAAGTTTCTGCAAACACGCTGAGACGAGCCCACGCTGTGCATCCAATTGCTGCTGTTGAAATTGAGTTTTCACTGATGGACAGAAATATCGAAACCGAACTATTGCCGACTGCGCGAGAACTTGGCGTGGCAATCGTCGCATACGGCGTCTTAAGTAGAGGTCTAATTCAATCGAAAGGACAAGTTCAGGTGGGTGAGAAAGATTACCGTGCCTATCTGCCAAGATTTAGTGGAGAAAATTTTGAGAAAAATCAAAATCTAGTTCAAAAACTGCAAGAACTGGCTGAGGCTAAAGGCGCATCCGCAAGTCAATTAGCCTTTGCTTGGGTTATGCACCACGGCGACGATATTGTTCCATTAGTTGGCGCAAAAACTCGTCAACGCTTAAGCGAAGCGCTCGGCAGTCTCGATGTAAAACTGACCGAACAAGATTTAAAAACACTGGACGAACTATTCCCTCCAGGAGTAACTGCCGGCGACAGGTACGCAAAAGAGCAGATGGCAATGGTGAATGGCTAAAAAACGAGAAAGTAGTTCTGATTTAAAAGATCAAATTCTCGAGACAACCGAGGTTTTGTTGCGCCGGTATGGTGCTTCAAAGCTTTCGGTTGTTGATGTTGCAAGAGAAATTGGAATGAGCCACGGTAATGTATATCGTTTTTTTCCTAGTAAAACGGACCTACTCAATGCAATTGCCGCTAAATGGCTAGAGAAAGTACATGTGCCGCTTGGCGAAATTTCCATTTGCGATCTGGCCGCCGATCAAAAACTTAAATTATGGTTTGAAACTTTGATCAAAATTAAGCGAAAAAAATTTCTTGAGGATCCGCAGCTTTTTGCAGTCTATCTCGAACTCGCTGGCCATCAGCTAGAGCAAGTAAACAATCACGTCGACACGCTTGTCACGCAAATCGAAAAAATTATTGAAGAAGGAAAACAAACAGGTATGTTTTCCGTTCTGGATACACGAAAAGCAGCTACTAATCTTTTCCATGCCACAGCAACGCTGCATCATCCAGTATTCGTCTCATCGCCGTATTATCCTGCTGAAGAAGAAGTTATAGAACTTCTGAACTTTTTAATCAGGGCGTTATCCTAAAACCTTCCCTTGTGTTTCGCGACAACCAAACCACCGGTGTGAGCAAGAGCTTTCTCTCTTAACGTCAGGATCTAGTCATGAGGTTACACTGTTAGCCAGTAACTGGGTGGAACAGATGATTGAAATCCGACCGGCGACGGAAAAAGATTTTGAGGAAATATATAAGATATTTCGAAAAGTGGTGCAGCGCGGTGACACTTTTCCTTATCCCATCGAGACTTCCAAAGAGGAAGCTTACGAAATACTGATGGGCACGAGTGTCTCACCATACATTGCTTTAGACGGAGTGCGAATTGTAGGCTCCTATCACATCAAAGCCAATTGGCCGGGGCGCGGCGCCCACACCGCAAACGGCACCTACATGGTAGACCCGGAATACAGAGGTAGAGGGGTTGGACTCGCACTTGGAGAGCACTCACTAGTGACTGCAAAAGCGAAAGGATTTAAGGCCATGCAATTCAATTACGTAGTCAGTACAAACGCTGCTGCAGTTCATCTCTGGAAGAAAATTGGTATGAATATAGTCGGCACAACTCCTAAAACATTTGACCATGTTTCTCAAGGACTTGTCGACACTTATGTGATGCACAAATACCTCGATTAACGAAAACCACTTTGGGGAATGCTAAAAGCCGGCGATTACTTAACCGTCGGGGCTGAGATGTTCGTATTCGGACGAGCCGATCACCCAGAGAAAAGCTTGAGTATCCATATGATTTTTGGGTTTGAGATCCGACAACTCCCGCTTCATCAAGTCAGATAAATGTAATAGACGTTCGTACGTCTGAAAATTTGGTTTTGATGAATAATCAAGGTCATAGCCAAGCTCGACAGCCGCTTTCATCATCGCGGTGGGTTTCATAATTATGTGTTTCGAAGGCTGCACGATATAAGGAAATAG
>JACMKL010000640.1 GCA_014380105.1 Candidatus Melainabacteria bacterium | reverse complement strand
TCGGCAAGGCGCTCAAGAAGTAATTACAGCGGCAATTAAACTGTCGCTATTTAGAAATTTGTTTGTGGAGTAGCAGTGCTTTTCGCAAGCTTGTTGCCTGGCTTAATTGCGGTCTTTAGTGATTCTTTCTTCTCTCGCTCGACATATTGTTTGAGTTGAGCAAGCACTTCTTTTTGTACGAAACTCAAAAAGAACGACACCATTGATGGTGGCACGAGCGAGCCTGCATCGACATGCAGTGTGTAGATAACTTTGGTGCGATTACTATCTTCAGGCACAATTTCCCAACTGCCTTCAATGTGCTTGAAATTGCCGTCTAGTTGTTGCCAACGCAATTGACCAGGGCATGCTGAGAGATTATTGACGGTGTGCTGGAGAGGCTGCTTGACGAACATGGCAGGCTTCAAATAAGTCTCGACATAGACCAGCTCGCCTTCGCGCTTTGTCACTGCCGAACTTTTGATGCGTTTAAAAATTTGCGGATATCGCTCAAAGCTGGTCAGCGTTTTCCATACCAAGCCCTGCTCTGAAGAGATGATCGTACTTACAGATGACTCGGCGATATTCTTCGCTTCATCTTTCTCTTTCTTTTCCGCTGCATGAGCGGTCTCCTTGGCTTGCTTTTGAGCATCTTTTTGCTGTTGCTTTAGCTCGTTCTTCTGTTCGCGCGTCTGATCGGCGTTTTTCTCAGAAACCGTTTCGGGAGTTTTACTTTTTGCAAAGGAAATCTGGCTGAATGCTAAATTGCTCAGCAACAAAGTGGCACACAAGACAATGCCCGCGGAACGCTTGTTTGCTGAGAATGATGCGCGCAATTAGTCTACCTGTGGATTTTACAGTCGGAACCATGACGTAAACGGTGTAATTTCGCTTTGTCTTCCAACCATTCCCGTAAGTATAAGCGCTTTTCCAGTTTGTGACCTGTTTATAATCTTTCCCGTAGGATCAATTATTGCGGACGGACCAGTATTCGCTGCGAAAACTACATAACGATGGTTTTCTACGGCTCGTAGTACAGAGGACGCAATCATTTGTTCACCAATCACCGAATCATGAAACCAAGCCAGATCGCTAATATTGACGAGAATTTCGGCACCCGCTCGCACGGTAGACGTGACCGATTCCGGTGAAATCGTTTCGAAGCAAATTAATGGTCCCACGCGACCAGAGTTAAATGCCAGAACAACAGGTCTATTGCCAGCCGTAAAGCCTCCCCCAGCAGGAGTGTTAGTCATTTTCTTAGCCCAATCCGGAAGTAAGGTAATGAATGCGGGAGCATACTCACCGACCGGCACCAAATATCTTTTGTGATAAATATCCGGTAGAACGGCGCCACCACTGGTGATGCCATAGGCGGAATTGTATGGCTTACCGTTATCGTAATCCATTGCACCTACAACCAGATCTGTGCCTTTTTCTCGCGCTAGTGTGCTGAGATTTTGGCGAGTACCGGCTTCGGCTGAAAGATAGGTAGGTAGACTGCTTTCGGTCCAGACGGACAAGCCGCCTGGTGCTGTCGCCATCAGTGCTTTATGAATACCGAAAAGTTCGTCGATTCCATAACGCCGTTTTGTTTTCTGCATATCAATATTGATATTTTGCTGAACTACGGAAGTAGGAATATTTGCTGCCACTTTCGTTTTTGCAGATTGTGTAAATCCGAGGGCCAGCATGCCGGTTAAAACGACAGCCATAGCCAAAGCTTGATAGAGAGAGATGGTGCGCGTCGGCGCCTTTAGCGTGGCGAAATTTTTGTTTTCGGAGAAACTAGCAAAGAGTGCAGCAAGAACAGCATTTGTCATAACAATGAAAAAGCAAAGTCCTATTCCTCCAATTACGCTTGCGCACTGAATCATTGAAATTTGTTTGTATTGCGTATATTCGAGCATCGCAAAAGGCACGCCGAGTGCCGAGTGAGCATTACCCAGTAAATTCACGACTAGGACCCAAGCTAAGGGCAAAATAATCAGGGCAGGTAGTCTGAATTTTGTTTTCTTTCCTTCTGGAAAAAAGGTCCCGGTCATCGGAATTTTGTATGCAATCAATGAGAACAGGCCGATGATCAAGCCCTGGTGAAAACAGACGACAAACCAGGCAAAGCAAGCCAGAAGCCAACCTTGCCAGCCATTGAAACCAAGCCAATCTAATGGTTGTAGTCCAAGATACCAATTCTGGTAGACAAGATTGAAGGCGGTACCAAATATGGTGCCGCGTATAAATGCCTGCCAGGCACTTTTACTTGAAGCAATCAATAAAAATAGGGGTGCAAGGCCGACCCAGGCGATCAGCGAAAAATGCATTCCTGGTGCGGACAATCCAAGGATGGATCCGGTCAGTAAAGGCAGTCCTAGATTAGAAGGCCAACTGAATTTTAGTGGCTGCTTCTTGCTTTCGGTGTCTTTCTTCTGTTTCTTTGTAGCCGTGCGAGTCATCCGTTGAGAACTTTATCCTGTTTAGCATCGCTATTATACGGCGCGCGATAACTCTAATTATTTCAAGGGGAGCGACTAGCGCTCCCCTTGGATTATCTGTAGTTAAAACGCGACAGCATTAAGGCTTTTTGGCTAATTCAGCTTTTACGCGCTCTTCGATTTCCTTGAGCATTGCAGGATTGGCTTCCAAGAAATTGCGAGCTTGTTCGCGACCTTGTCCGATACGCTCTTCCTTGTAGCTAAACCAGGTGCCGGATTTCTTAACGATTTCCATTTCGGAAGCCGTATCCAACAAGCAGCCAGCGGTGTTAATGCCTCTGCCGTAGATGATGTCGAATTCGGCAATTCTGAAAGGAGGCGCCACTTTGTTTTTGACGACTTTCACTTTGACACGGTTGCCGTACTCAACGCCGTCTTTTTTCAAGGTCTCGATTTTACGGATATCCAGACGGACTGAAGCGTAGAACTTCAATGCGTTACCACCTGTCGTGGTTTCTGGGTTTCCGTACATGACGCCGATTTTTTGACGAAGTTGGTTGATGAAGATGACCATTGTGTTGGTCTTGCTGACGATGGCAGTCAATTTGCGGAGCGCTTGGCTCATCAAACGAGCTTGCAAGCCAGGCAGGCTGTCGCCCATTTCGCCTTCGATTTCAGCTTTTGGAACGAGAGCGGCAACTGAGTCGATGATGACCAGGTCGACGGCTCCAGAGCGAACCAATTGCTCAGTGATTTCGAGAGCTTGCTCGCCGGTGTCTGGTTGCGAAATCAGAAGTTCGTCAACATTGACTCCGAGGGCTCTGGCGTATTCAGGATCCATAGCGTGTTCTGCGTCAACGATAGCGGCGATGCCACCCAACTTTTGGATGCTAGCTGCTACGTGTTGAGCGAGAGTTGTTTTACCGGAAGATTCTGGTCCGTAGATTTCGATGATTCTTCCGCGTGGCAAACCGCCTACTCCGAGGGCTACGTCTAATGACAGAGCACCGGTAGGAACAGCTTCGATTGCGTTGTGGCGGGAATCGCCAAGACGCATGATTGAGCCTTCGCCATAAGCTTTCTTGATAGTATCAAGTGCCAAGCCTAGCGCTTTCAATCTTTCCGGAACGTTGGCACTTTTGTCTTTGCCATTGTCTGCGCCACTCTTTTTGTCCATGGCCTTTTCCGTGATTTTTTCAGGGGCGGACTCGTCTTTATCTTTCTCTTTTTCTTTTTCTCTTTCTTTTGCTTTTGTAGCGAATGCCATTCCTATTCTCCTTTAGATTTTGATCCAACCCGAGCATTCCACAGCCGATTGTGACGTTGGATAGGCGGTGTTTGCGATCGTGGGGTCGATGCAAAACCTTGAAGTCATGCGGATTGCGCGAAACTCACACCAGAAACAAATTATAGCCGCTTTGAAGGTGATGAGCGTATTAAAAGTGGCTCCATGACCGGATGTAGCCTATTGCTATATATCGCTGCAATCGGTTGTGTATGCGATTGATGTGTTTGCTTTCCCTTAGACGCCGAAGGGCACCGAGATCTTCAATGATTGTGCAACCAACTCTCTTGAGCTACCAAATGTTTCAAAGCCATGGATAGGGGTATAAAAAGGTTGGCTACCTTACATTTTGAAAAGGGTGCTTGTTAGATATAGACGTATTCTGCCGCCGAACAGTTCAATTTCGCCGGCACATTTTATCTTGGTGCTTGTCACCTTGATACGCCTGCATCTTCAAATGGGTCTTGTGTGAAAGCAGGTGGCTATGAAACCGGCACCGAAGCTGTTCTCGATCAGACAAAGCGAGCTGTTTGAGTCCTTCAATCCCAACGAACTCGGCCGTCTTCTGGGCATTCTCGAAGAACTCGAATTGCCCAAGCACCACATGATTTTTTCCCCGGGTGTTCCTTCCGAATCAATCTACTTTATAGAGAAGGGTCGAATTCGACTGACTCGACTGTCGCCTGAAGGCAAAACCATCATCCTGGCTATGCTTGGACCCGGCGAGATGATTGGTGACGCATCATGGGAGACCGGCGAGCATGATAGCTATGCCGAAACTCTGGAAGAGTCACGCATCTATCAAATCAGTCGAGATGCTTTTCACGGCCTTATTAAGGAGAATCCTGAGTTTGGTTTGCGCCTGATCCAAATTATTGGTACACGCCTCAAGCAGGCACAATCCAGGCTCGAAGATCTTGTCTTCCGGCAAGTGCCCAGTCGGGTGGCGCGACTTTTGGTAAGTCTGGCTGACTCGCATGGCAAAGTAACTCCGCATGGTATTCGTGTTGAGTTTCCACTTACTCACCAGGAAATAGCTGACCTGGTGGGCTCGTCAAGAGTTACCGTCACGCAAGTCCTCAACCGTTTCCGCACCAATCATTGGATTGAGGTCGAATCAAAGAGGGTGACTATTCACAATCTTGAAGCCCTAGAGGAAATGGTCCGCCAGTCCTGAGAAAAGGGATATAATTAGCTCCCCTGTGCCCGTAGCTCAGCTGGATAGAGCGTCGGTCTCCGAAGCCGAAGGCCTTGAGTTCGAATCTCAACAGGCACGAATTTTTATTTGTTGCTCAATTTGTACACAGGCATGGCGTCACGGACGCAATGCCCGCGCTGCATTTGGCGTTCTTCCTTAATTTCGTGCTTAATAGTGGTTTTGGAGCGGATATGATCATGCGCCACGCGTGGCAGGAGGCTTTATGTCGCAAACTCCAAGAATTCTATG
>JACMKL010000639.1 GCA_014380105.1 Candidatus Melainabacteria bacterium | reverse complement strand
CTATCAAATTCAAAGAAGGGTCAACAAATTTAGACAGTTGCGCAACCGAGTTCAGTGCCTTCGTCCCCCTGAATTTTTCCAAGGGGAAAAAATTTAATATCGGTCTTAAGGTTTTTGATACGGTTAATTACTGCTTTTGGGAGCCTGAAACTGGCAGCACATCAATTCTTCAAGAATATACAAAAGGCAGCTCTTCACCAACCTTGTCTGCAAAGGCTCAACCACATTTCTTGCCTGTTTACGAAAGCCGTCCGCATCACATAAGGGTTTATACCAATACACAAGGCGTTGACCGCGCCTATCTAGTGCATGATGTAATTTCTGTGAATACATCAGAACAAGCACTGACGGCAATCTCAACCAAGAATTTCAATCCTCACACGCAGGTGATAATCGAGACTAAGCCAAGCGACAAAAATATTCGCGAGTGGAAAAATTCTGAACCTTCGACAAATGAGAAGGTTATTGAAAGTGTATCGATCGTTACTGACAGATCAAACAAGATCGAGTTAAAAGTGAATTGTGCTCAAGACGGCATGCTTGTTTTAACTGATATGAACTATCCAGGATGGCAGGCGAGTCTTGACAATAAATCAACACCAATTTACCAGTCTAATTTTCTCTTTCGGTCCATTTTTGTCCCGAAAGGAATTCACACTGTCACTTTCACCTACGAGCCATTAACCTTCAAAATCGGAATGTTAATGCTAGTGGCATTTATTGTCTCAGTATTCACATTCTTTGGTCTAATGCGCCACCGCCATTAGTACCAGATTAGTCAATTACGAGCACACAAAAACCGGACGACTTTTGTACCGAAATTCCACTCCCTGAGCCCTGTTTAATACCGATTTGCACGACAACAGAGACAATGTCAGCTGATTGTCAGACTACGATCGATCTCAGACAAGGTGGTAAGGCCAGTGTGCGGCATTGTTGGATATCTTAATCTTAACGGCGAAAAACTAGATAGCTCGAAAGAGCTAATCGGCAATATGTGTCACACGATTGCCCATCGAGGTCCAGACGAAGAAGGTTCTATCGTCATCGATGCGGCGGCGCTCGGTATGACTCGCCTCAGTATTATTGACCTATCAACCGGTCAGCAGCCAATTCCCAATTCCGATGAAAGCGCCTGGATCGTTTTCAATGGCGAAATCTACAACTACAAAGAAATTCGCGAACTTCTGGTTAAGAAGGGGCATACGTTCAAGACGTCCAGCGACACTGAGTCTATCGTCCATCTATATGAAGAGTTCGGAGTTGATTGCCTGGACTACCTTGAGGGCATGTTTGCCTTTGCTATATGGGATCGCGCCAAACAGAGGCTTTTTATCGCCCGCGACCGGATGGGAGAAAAACCACTGCATTGGGGAGTTTTTGACGGAAAATTCGTTTTCGGTTCAGAAATAAAGGGACTATTGGCACATCCCAGTGTCACGAAAGATCTTAATCCGGAAGCACTGATGCGTTACCTGGCATTGGAATATATTCCGGCGCCAAATTCGATATTCAAGGGCATTCACAAGCTTATGCCGGCGCACTACATGATTGTGGAAGGCGGCAATGTCACAATCAAGAATTATTGGAGTCCAAAAGCAGAGAAGTCAAAACTCAGCGAAGCTGAAGCTACTGAGCGCTTAATGGAATTGCTGCGTAAGTCAATTGAATTGCGTCTCATTTCTGATGTGCCACTGGGAATCTTCCTTTCCGGCGGAATCGACTCCTCGGCAATTGCGGCTATCGCCACTGAAATTTCCGGAAAGCAGATTAAAACGTTCTCGGTCGGCTTTTCGGACAAATCGTTTGACGAATCTGACCATGCTCTGGCAGTTGCGAAGCATATCGGTAGTGACCATAAAGTAGTCACTTTCGAGCCAGATCTTGCCTTCGAAACCATGACTGAACTCTGGGATTACCTTGACGAGCCAATTGCAGACGCATCGATTATTCCAACCTACTTTCTTTCAAAAATGACCAAAGAAAGTGTCACCGTAGCTCTGGCTGGAGATGGCGGGGACGAACTTTTCGGCGGATACCCGACCTATCAGGCCCATGGAATGGCCGATACATGGAAAGTTATTCCAAAATCACTCCGACATGGCTTCATTGAGCCCGCCCTGCGCAAATTGCCGGTTTCGCTCAACAACCTCAGCTTCGATTTTAAAGTTAAGCGCTTTATCTCTGCCGTTGATGAGCCAACCATGCGCCGTCACCTCCGCTGGATGGGTTCTTTTCCACTTAAAGAGCACTCACAGCTGTTGAATCCGCAAATCTTTGACACATTCCCATATACGGAAAATGAAGAAGAGCTGTTTGATTCGCCAGGCTCAAGCCGTATTATCATGCCAGCCTTCGCAGGCAGAGATAATGCCGATACCGCCATGCGTCTCGATTTAAGTACTTATTTACCTGACCAACTGTTAGCAAAATCGGACAGAGCCTCAATGGCTGCCTCTTTAGAGGTTCGCATGCCATTCCTGGCTTATCCACTTGTTGATTTTGCGCTTTCTTTACCTACATCGATGAAGGTAAACAGCTCAAATACCAAGTTATTACTGAGAAGGGCAGTTGCTCCTCTTTTGCCGGAAGCAATTTTGAAGCGGCCCAAGAAAGGCTTTGGAATACCAGTCGGCAAGTGGCTAAAAAACGAGTTTCGCCCAATCGTTGACGAATTGCTCGATACAGATTTCTTGCGTTCACAAGGTATTTTTCAACCTGAATACGTACGTGCGCTTCTAAAACAACATAACGACGGCACCGCCGATCGTCGCAAAGAACTCTGGACCTTATTGCAATTCCAGTGGTGGTGGCGCAAATTCTTTATGGCAGCCAAGCCCAGTGAGCTAGCTTTCAGAACTAAACAATAGCGAGACGAGAGAGACTAAGGAATGTGGACATGCAAGTAAATTTTGCAAAAAGCTCCCAACATCCCAATTGCGAGAATTGTGATGAAGCTCAAGAGGGAGACTCCCAAACAGCTCCAAATAGAACCCATACTCCCACCGTCGTG
The DNA here is from genome assembly GCA_014380105.1 of Candidatus Melainabacteria bacterium. Classification (GTDB taxonomy): domain Bacteria; phylum Cyanobacteriota; class Vampirovibrionia; order Obscuribacterales; family Obscuribacteraceae; genus QKMZ01. The sequence goes on along the minus strand of JACMKL010000639.1, from coordinate 5,795 downwards.
TATGTGCCGATCAATGTCTTTGCCCTGTAACCGCCTCGCTAAGAAACCAGCGCACAATCCTTGAACCAATCCCCACAATTCCAAGTGCTTGGGGGTCCCTGGCAACACCACAATGCAGATTAGCAACAAACTTATTCCAAGCCCAACGGTCAACACCTGGAAAGCGGTCTCATTCTTACCGAGACATCGATAATTGAGCGCGAGCAGTATTGCTCCCGCCAGCGGTGTTCCAGCTATCGCCGCGAGACCAACACTCCAAGGCGCGTGAAGCCTATACTGTGGTTGTTCGGACGATGTAGTCAAGTCGTTCATTAGCCCCTTAACGCATTACTCTCAAGCCAGTGCGAACGAAAGTTTTTATGCCGCGTGAAGCAAAGTAGCCCGCGCCGGCAGAAGGTCCTGGCTGAGCCATGCCACCGTTTGCCATGCGAGCGCGCCTGCCGCGGCGCATACCGGCTGTGTTGCCCATCAAAGTCTGGCTTTTGGCAAGGTCTTTGTTGACCTCACCGGTAGCCGTGCGTTGATCTTCATTCTTGTTGTAGAACGGTCGACCATAATCGGTAAAAGCGACAACATCAAATGACTGATACGGCAAGAAAGGTCGCTGTTGCATGCGATCGTGCATTATTTGATCTGTGGTTTTGAATGCACCAAAAGGGGCTTTTTCACCCTTCTCCAACACAACGCGTGCAAGACTGCTATCTAAGATTGTGTCTGATGTAGTCAGACGATTCTTCGCTTCAAATTTTTGATCGAACGACTGCATTCTGCTGCGACGAACAGTTTGCGGTGAGTGTGAAACCAGATGATGATGTTGTCGCAAGCGAAATTGTTCGTCTTTTTGAGCGCGCGTGAGGGATTTATTGGTCCATACTTTGTACATGTCCTGACCGAGTTCAAGCTCTGAAACTAAGTCGTCGGGATTCCAATATCCAGGCAGACAGTGCATTACCGTGCCATCGGGAGCAAGAATAAAGGTCTGGAGATTATGAGGACCAGCACCGTTACTGGTAGCAACCGCGTTACCGGTTGGCATATGCACGCCCGAAACTCCGGCATACTCTTCGCCTGTGATGTCCTTGTAGCCGGTTATGAAATTTTGCTTGAGGTAGGAGAAAGCTGGTTCTTGAGAGAGCGACACGGCCCTCAGGCTATTGCCAGCACTTCAGGTGGCTCCATCGATTTTGCCTAACATGTGAATCCAGACTACCAATTTGCCCGTTTTGTTTGATTCAGCGAGAGCTTGAGGGAGATTTTGATACCAGGGCATTCCGACTGATAGCTCACGGACTCGATATTGTGCTTCTTGTCCTGTAATCAGGGGTTTTGCTGTGGCAGCAGAGGTACTCAACAAAATAAGAGCGGACATACTCAGAAAAATCTTACGCATATGATTTCAGTGCTCCGGAATTCTAGAAATTGGGCTCCAGTAGATAAGACGTCACTTTGCTCAAAAAAGTTCAATTCGTCCTGAAATTTGTAATCTAAAAGATTAAATTTGGAATTTTCACTCACCCAATGCGCTCTGACAGAGCTTGTTGAGATCCTATATTGCATATACCCAATATACTCATCTCCAGTAATCATCAGCCTGTATGGATCTCCGAGCCCAGGGGATGAAGGCAGGACTTCTTTATGGCAACTTGACCAAGCAAAATAGCAATAAACCTCGACCCTAGAGTGCCCGGGATTTTAACCATCCTTCGAAACGGGTAAATTAGTTCTGATCACAGCTTTTCATGTGGTGTCGGTACATTGGCGCATCTGTTAGACTCAAATTGTGGGCCCAGTCTTGATTTGTATGGATAGAACAGCACCAAAGTGACGGCAACAGAACGCATTCCTCCAGAGCCCAAAATGCCTCCGAAAGAGGAATTTTTTGACGCGTTCAAAAGACATATTTGCCAGATCCTCGGATTTGATTTTGGCTTTATCGATCTGTCGCGCGAACATGACCTACTCAACGTTTACACATTTTCTGCAGCTGATGACATGACTGAAGCTCGCCAATTCGTAGAAGAATTGGAGGACGAACATCAGCAACCACTGACGGTGGCAAATACTCACCTTTCACAGAAGGTGACACATACTCAAGGTTCCTTTGTGGGGCGCGCCTTCAGCCGCAACAAAGATGATTCAGCAGCAGCGGAAGGCTATCCGTATGTAATCGTTCCGATGATGGAAAATCCAGTTTTTGGAACCGGCAAACAGCGCGGTTTGATTCGCGTGGTGTCATTCGATACATCGCGCGAAATCACTCCACAAGATGTGTCCACATTGAAATTAATGGGCGAACATCTGACCAGCAAAATTCCGAAAGCGGTCGACATGCTCATCGATGAGAAAGAAGAAGATCCAGAAACTTTCACAGCCAAAGACATCATTCTAATCGCACACTCCAACAGACTCTCGCGCAGACGCTACTCACGAGTACTTGGTGGTCGCTACCAAATTTTAGAAGCTGATAATAGCGACCGTGCAATGGAAATTTTGCATCAAAATCGCATTGACTTGGTTCTCCTTGATGCAGAAATTCAAGGAACCTCAGGCTACGCATTTTGCTCTGTACTCAAAGAGTCATCGCAGTGGAAACAAATTCCAGTTGTTTTAATTGCTTCAGAAAATCAACTCGCCGATTCTGCCGATTCGCGCATCGAAGGATTTAAGGCAGGAGCCGATGATTGCCTGTCAGACACCTGTCCTGATGCCGAATTACAAGCGCGAGTCAAATCATCGTTGAAGCACAGACGCATTGAAAAAGAATTAGCGTCGCAATTGCAATTGCTCGACGACTACGCTCAAAGATTGGAAGAAGCAACCGAGAAGTTGCACAAAGATAAAGCGGAAGAACAAATTCACAGTCAGCGCTTACAGAAGGCAAAGTCTGACTCAGAGTTGCTGCGCAACCAGGACAATCTTCTACACCGAATCAGTAATACGATCAGGCGCTCATTCAGTATTAACGAAAACTTGCGCGATATGCTCGAAGAGCTTGCCGGCTGGCGTGGTCTGGACTGCTGCTTTGTGGTCATGCCGAGCGAAGAAGAACCGCAAGATTCTATTCGCGCCGAATACACCAATGAAGTCGACTACAGCATCATCACATCCAATGCCGATCTAAAATGTCTTGAAATTTTCAAGAAACATTTTTCGACGGAAGAAGCACTCGTTTGCAATGACACCGAAACTGATAGAAAATTCGGACCTTTCCGCGAACACAATTTGAGTTCGGTGCCAATTCTTTCAATGTTCCTTATTCCAATTACTTATGAGCAAAAGCTGCTCGGGCTGCTCGGTGGCTTCACCTGTGAGCGTCAGGCGAATTGGGTGGATGATAACAAAACATTCCTGAAATCAGTTGCTGACCAGGTGGCTTCTGGGGTTACAAACGCAAGACTCTATGCTCGCGTACAACGGCAGGCCACCACAGATGGTTTGACCACACTATTCAATCACCGCACAGGTCAAGAAAAGCTCGCGGAGCAATTACGCGTAGCCGAACGCTATCAGCGCAATATTGCTGTTGTGATGATTGACGTAGACCACTTTAAATCAATCAATGACAGTTACGGTCACCCGGCTGGTGACGCTGTTCTTCGCTCGGTGGCAAGCATAATCAAAAACGACTGCCGCGACGTCGATATTCCAGTCCGTTATGGCGGAGAAGAATTTCTACTCGTTTTGCCTGAAGTAAATACCGAAGGCGCAGTTGTGGTGGCAGAACGGATTAGAAAGAGTCTGCTTGCAGAAATTATCACTCATGACGATGTAGATATTCGTGTGACCGCGTCAATGGGTATTGCGTCATTCCCCGAAGACGCACAGAGTCAGCAGTCACTGCTTGATCTGGCTGACAAAGCTCTTTACCTGTCGAAACGTCTGGGAAGAAACCAGGTGCACGCTGCTCAAGACTTGATGTACAACAATCTGGTTGCCATCGAACAGGCAGAGAAAGAAAAAAAAGAAGCAAGCGGAACTCAATACGCCCCTTCCACTTTTGTACCACCAACTATTCCTCCGGGCGTCGAAGACAAAGAAGAATTGGTGCCAGAAGTAGTCGAGATGGTAAAGGCACTGGCTTCCACTCTCTATTCAAAATCTGATTACAACAAAGTGCACCACCTGGAGACAGCACGCCTTTCGGAATTGCTCGCCAAAGTTATGGGTCTATCCCAACAACAAGTTGAGCAAATTCGCGTCGCTGGCTTACTGCATGATGTCGGCACTCTCTCGATTCCGCAAGAATTGATGAATAAAGACGGCGTCTTTACTAAAGAAGAGAAGGAAATTATCAAGCAGCATCCGATGCTTGGTGCGCAGCTTCTCAAGCCAATCCGTGCACTTCGCGATATCTGTGAAATTCTCGAATTGCACCACGAAAGATGGGATGGCACTGGCTATCCAAAAGGTCTCAGCGGCGAAGACATTCCTCTTGCGGCCCGCATAATTTGTATTGTTGAAAGTTATCATGCAATGATTTCCGACCGCCCATATCGACCAGCGATGTCTCCAGAAAGAGCAACTCAGGCTCTGCGTGAAGGCGCGGGCACACAGTTCGATCCATTTCTAGTTGACATTTTTATCGCTGTCTTAAATAGCTTGAAAGAAAACGAAGGTCCGCAAGGTAGTCTCGACAGGGGTCCCAGCCAGCCATAGTCTCATTTGAGAGAGGCATGAGGGCAATGGAAAACAGATCAGAAAATGGATCAAATGACGACCTCAACAGGCGCATAACTGAGCTTGAAAAAGAACTCGCAAAAGAAAAACTGAAGTCCAAGAAAGTCGAAAATGCTTTCACTATGGCACAGGATGAATTGCGTGCCATTTCAGATAAATTGCTCGAGACAACCAAGCAGCAGCAGCAGCTGCTGCAGTCAGCTTCATCGGCAGGGCAAACATCTGGCGGCAAGCCTCAATTCACAGCAAAAATGACGCACGAGTTGCGCACGCCACTGAATGGCATTCTCGGGATGTCAGACCTCTTACTGAAGACTTCACTCAATGGAGAGCAGCGCGATCAAGCGCTCGTCATCAATGAATCAGCGAAAGCATTGCTTGAATTGATCAATGACTTTCTGGATTTTTCGCGCATTCAGTCTGGCAGAGCCGAACTGGAAATAATTGATTTCGAACTGACGGCGAGCGTAGAGGCAATTGCAGACTTGCTGTCCGACCAAGCAAAACGCAAAGGCATAGAGCTGATTTCATATGTTTCACCACGCTTGCCTGCCGTTCTGAAGGGCGATCCCGGCTCAATTCGGCAAGTCTTACTCAACTTAGTCAGCAATGCCGTCAAATTTACAGACCGTGGCAGCGTATTCATGGAAGCAGAACTTCTGGAAGCGCAGGAAAACGACCAGATAATGGTGCGATTTTCAGTAAAAGATACAGGTATCGGCATAGACAACGTCGACACGGCAAAGCTATTCGAGCCATTTACGCAAGCCAATCTTGCCGTCAAAAGAGAGTTTGGAGGCACCGGTCTGGGGCTTACAATTTCCAAAGGTCTCGTCAATTTGATGGGCGGCGAATTGTCGGTCGCCAGCGAAAAGGGAAAAGGATCGAATTTCTGGTTCGATGTACCGTTTCAGCAAGTTGGCGGCGGCATGGGTGGCACGGCCACCCGAGCATTGAATGGTCGCATCGCGCTTGTAGTTTCAGCGTTTCAACCAATGTCAAAAGTCCTGGATAGTTACGCAAACGCATGGGGCATGCGCGTTATTAATACCGACAGCATCGAATCAACCTTGACGATGCTCTCTCAAGTAGCACAGCAGCCTCAGGCGGGCGCGGTG
>JACMKL010000638.1 GCA_014380105.1 Candidatus Melainabacteria bacterium | reverse complement strand
AGCTGTTGCAATCTCTCTTCCGACGGATTCAAAAAAAGCCAGCGTATTCTCATTCGGTCTCTGGTGAGGACTAACTGCGCAGAATAAATAAAGCTTTTCCCCGTCCACATTTGCAGTTGGAATCGGAGTGATGACGGCTTGCTCTGGAATGCGTCCAAGCTTGCTTCCAGGAAACACAAACTCAGGCACTTCCAAATCTTTAAGAACGCTGACTTCATCAGCTTTGGCCGCTGCTTTTACCTTCTCGACAAATTTTTCTGAATTCAAAAATTCATATGCTGCATTGGTGTCAGCATTAGTGATCAAAAGGTCATTTACACCAGTCTCAGCGTTTAAACTAAAAAATGCGCAAAGCGGTAAGTCCATGCGGTTTGATTGTAGGACTGTATTGATAATTGGTATCAGATTTCTTTCTGTCTCTGCTCGCGCTCGTGCAAGGTCGCGCAGCGTATTCAGCCTGCGCTCTGCAATTACTCTTTCGGTTGTCTGCGCAACTGGCGTCAGGATACCTACGATTTTTCCATTCGTATCGGTGATCGCACTGTACGAAAATGTATGATAGGTTTCCTCTAGAAATCCATCGCGGTCCAGGAACAACTGCATGTCGTCACTGTAGGTCGCTTCCCCACTAGTGAATACGCTGTCGAGCATTGGTCCGATCACATTCCAAATTTCTTTCCAGACGTCGCGACCAGGGGTACCGAAAGACTTGGGGTGTTTGTCTTTTAGGTGTTCGATGTAAGGTTCGTTGTACAACATCGTCAACTCTGGTCCCCACCAGAGTATCAGCGGGAAGCGAGAGTTGAGGCATAGTCCCACTGAAAGTTTGAGAACTTCACTCCACTCATCCACCGACCCAAGACTACTAGTGGACCAGTCCTTCTCACGGAATAGAGTGCGCATTTCTCCAGCGCCTGCGAAAACGTCTAATTGTGGAGAATTCAACTTGCTGACCTCAGGGTTTCCGGGTTTTCACAATTCAATTAATATCGCATTTTTAAATGGCCTATTTGTGAACGGCATACATACATCTAAACGCCAGAATAGTCAATGAAGCTCAGCCATTACGCGGATTTTTTCGATTCACGCCGAGCTGAAAAATCAGCTTTGTTCAAGACCGTACCTCGAAAGCGACGGACAATATAAACCGGAGTGCCCGGTCTGACCATGCCATAAAGTTGTGAAATGTCACTATTGGAGTGACGAATGCAGCCATGGCTAACACTCTTGCGAATCATTTTGGGCTGATTAGTTCCATGCAAAGCGAGTTCATGTTTGTTCAGAAAAATTGCCGCTACACCGAGAGGATTTTTAGAATCCTGGTTATATGGTTTGACATGCTTTTGCTTTGGATCAATGGATCTCGGTGGAATCCATTCTGGAAATTCCTGCTTTGATGAAACAATGTAGCGCCCAGAGGGGGTTGGTTTGTCTTGTTTCCCAATTGCGTTAGAGAGAGTAAGAACACGCGCCACCCCTCGCTTTTGAAGTTGAAGTGCGTAGGTGGAGTGGCTGCCTTTATCGACTATTATTACCGTCGGGTCACCCGAATGATAGCCATTCATTTTCATCACGGGACCTAAAACATAATGGTTGTTTATGAAAACTCCATCGCTGGATTTTTTATGCGGCTTTTGTTTAGTAGGAGCCGCGAGCACAGGGTGTTCCATAATTAATTGACTGGAAATTGACGCCACCGCAATCAATACCAATTTCGCAACCAATTTCGTAAAGTGCATTTCTTCGAACCCCCAGGAGTTTTTTATTTTGGTTTGTAGACTTCGTAAGCATCGAGTGCGCGTGCTTTCCACCACTTCTTCTCCGGTGTTAGAATTGATATTGAAAAATGTAAGTGCGGACTGTTGGGAGGTGCATTACCGGACGTCCCCACATAACCGATGATGTCACCGCGTTTTATTTTTGCTCCGTCTGTTAGTGACGGTTCATAACCCTCTAAATGTGCGTAGTAGTAAACATATTTTTTTGATGGATCCGTTTGATAAATTGTGTTTCCACCAAGCTTGCTAAGAAATAGCTTTTCGATTGTGCCGTCTTCGACTGCGCGCACGGGAGTATTTCGAACCGCAGCAATATCTGTGGCTTCATGCCGTGTTTCGCCTCTGATCTCGAAGAAAGATCCTTTGAATCGTTCTACGGGAATTCCGTCAATTGGGACAAGTAAGTGGCGAGTTCGCAGATCACTAATTGCAGAAGCTACTTGTTCGTCCGATATTTCCGCTTCGGGCGCTTTTTTTACTTCGCTGCTTACAGCGTTTTTTGCCGGATTCGCTCTTGCGGAAGCTTTTACTTCCGCCGCCGAGACCGAAGGCAACCACAGTCCGCCCAGCCCCAGAAGGACCGGTACGAAGATTCGAGCTATATCATTAGAGCGAGCCATTTAATCCCAGAAAAACGACCCAGACAAGTCCGTGACATCGCTACTAGGCGGTTAGTTCCTGGATTTTGGACTTTTTTGCAATTTACTTCTTTTATCTAATATACGTATCTGCTAGAACGGGTATTTAGAAGAACAACTAAGTAGAAACAATGACCCATTTATTTTTATTCGCTCAAAAATGCCAAAAAAGAAAATAGACGTAAAAGAAGAACGCCTGAAATTTCAAAATTTAACTATGCGTCTGGAGGCGTTGTCACAAAAGGAGCCGCGTAAATACATGGCTCAGGTCGTAGCCGTCGGGGTCCTGGGTTATGTCTATATCTGGTTTATTCTTCTAGCTCTGGTCGCTTTAACATTTGGCACTCTCATTCTTCTGCTGAAAATTCCGATTCTGGCGATAAAAGTTGGGCTTCCATTACTTGCATTAATCGGCGTAATTCTCAAATCTTTCTGGTTAAAGAGTGAGCCTGTTGCTGGGATGTATCTGACTAAAAAAGATTATCCTGAGATGTTTGCGTTTGTGGAAAAAGTGCGAAAGTCAATTAAGGCGCCAGACCCACATCACATTATTATCAATACTGAGTTTAATGCGGCTGTTATACAGCGTCCACGATTAGGTTTGCTGGGCTGGCACAAAAATTATTTGATACTTGGTCTTCCTCTGCTTCAAGCATTTTCGATCGAACAATTCGAAGCTGTGTTAGCGCACGAAATGGGTCACCTCGCTGAAAAACACAGTGCAAAAATTGCCTGGATTTACCATGTGCGAAGTGTCTATGCGCAACTTATGCAAAATTTGGCTGAAAATAATTCTTTTGGACAAGGTCTCTTCAGGTCTTTTCTGCAATGGTACTTTCCATATTTTGATGCATATTCATTTGCTCTCAGGCGTACGCAAGAACACTATGCAGATCAATTTGCCGTAGATCTTGTCGGTAAGGAAAATGCTGCCGCCATGCTAATTGGCACAGATATCAAAGCGTCGTTTTTCTATAAAAATTATTGGAACAACATCCAGAAAGAGGGCGCTAATACAAAGGTTCCACCATCAAATGCATTCTCATTATGGCAAGGTGCGGTCAAGAAAGACATTAAAGAAGAGGATGCGCAAATATGGTTACTTGAGTCTCTGAATCGCAAGACAAATTATGACGATTCGCACCCATCTCCAACGGAGCGACTTTCCAGAATGCTCGATATTCCAGCTGGTGAAGTTGCAGATTATGCACGTGCCAATCTGGAGAAATTACTCTACGTTGAGAAAACAGCTGCGCAGTCACTTTTTGCGGAGCGCACAGTGGATGTCTTCACTCATCACGATCTGCAATGGCAAAGAGAAATAGCACCGGTATGGGAGCAGAATTTTGAGATTCACCAGGCATTTAAGGAAGAACTCTATGAATTAGAGGCGAAGGAGCGCGCTGGAGAAATCAAAGACGAAGAGTTGCTTGCACTTGCTGCGCAAACTGCCAGAGTGAAAGATTTTAAAACTGCAAAACCGATTTTTCTCGTCGCTCTGGAAAAAAATCCTGATGATGCAGAATTACATCATGCGTATGGTGAATGGCTGATGGACGACAAAGATCCAGAATGTCAGAAGCATCTCGAACTTGCAATGAAATTAGAGCGCTCTCGCACTTATGAATGTTGCCAATTACTTTATGGATGGATGGCTTCTCACCATCGCGAAGATGAAGCTGACGGCTACGCGGAAACAATAATCGAATGGACCGCCGATTTTGAGGGTTTCCAAAAAGAACGCTCAGACCTTTATTCCAAGGACGAATTTCAGGCGCACGGTATATCGGGCGATAAACTCGCTCTGTTTGTCGAAGTGTTGAAAGATTTTCCTGAAATCAAAAAAGCACACATGGTTGAAAAGGTCGTGAAATACTTCCCTGAACGTAAACTTTACGTGATCGTTTTTGAAATCAAAAAACCATTCTTTTCGGCGGACGCGATGGTCGCAAATTTCTTTGCAAAACTCAATCAATCTGTCAGTTTTCCGGGGAATTGTCTTCTGATTGATATGCCAAAGATGACACCCCGGCTGAAACAATCACTCAATACAATTGAAGATTCACTTCTATTCGAGAGGTGAGTAGAACTTTTCAATGGCACCGCTGGCGGTGTTATAGTGATTTGCGTTTTACGCGCGCCCAATGCAGGACGCTACCACGTACATTCGTTTCGGTTTGGCTATTGCCGTAGCTACTTGCAGAGCTGCTGCCAGTTTCGGTTGTGTAGTTTGGCATGCCACCACCACCACTGTTGCCACCGGGT
>JACMKL010000637.1 GCA_014380105.1 Candidatus Melainabacteria bacterium | reverse complement strand
GAAGACGCTCAGGGCCCGCAGGCGCAGCGCGACTTCGAAGCCGCCAAGCGCAACCAGGGCGTCGGCTCGATCATCCGCGGTCGCACCGGCACCAAGTAAGCGCGGGCAACCACGCTGAACGGACATGACTGACTAGGGGGATCCGGAGGTGAAGCAATTCGCTTCCGGTTCCTTTTTCACTTACTTCACAGCAAGCAAAAAAGGAGAGTCCCATGAGCCTTGCAGTTATCGCCTACTTCGTCTTTGCCGTCGTCTCGGCCGTCGCAGCATTCTTCGCCTATCGTCGCTCCTTCGCCTTCCTGAAGGCACGCGATGAGTTGAATGCCAATGACCAATTCGGAGCCGGCATCGCGCTCACGATACTGGCAATGGTGCTGCTCGCAATGACGACGCACTGAGTCCAGGTGAGCAAAAGACTGACTAATACTCAGTCGGAGAAACTCGAGGCAGTAATAAACTCCTCGAGTTTCTTTTTAAAAATCATTTCTACTACGCTTTATCATATAACGGCGAAGCTCGGGATCTTCAAAGTTTCCAAATTTTCAGTACGATAGAGACAACATGGCGCTGGAGAGAATTGTGGTTGCGGCTAGGATGGGTTTTTCAAAACAAATGCCGCTCTCACTGTGCGCGAAAATAGTTTTTATTGGCGCAATGTTTGCCTTTGGCATTCCCATTGTTAGAGCACAATCGGGTCACGATGCAGTTCTTCTCAAACAGCACTCGGCTATGGTCGGAGACGTTGACGTGCTCGTCGGCGACAATGGCTTCAGCATGTCATTCCGCAAAATGAATTTGTTCATCACCATGCAAGCACCACTCTGGCATATCACCTACTGCAATACTTCTCGCAAAATTTACTACTCATGTACACCTAAGCAAATGAAGGCAAATCCAGCCGTTTTCTCCGCGATGTTTCGACCAAGTTCGCCTACTTCTTTGCGCTCGTCCACATCTGAAAAAACTATCTACAAAGGACTTCCCTGTACAAAGTTTCGTCTAGTTTCACAAGAAGCTGTAGCTAAAGCATCAGATAAAACGTGGAAAAGACTGATGCCGAAGGACGGTACTAGTTGGGTTTTGGCGCGCACACATTTTCCACATGAAGCCTATCGACTAGCCTCCAATCTAATGGCATTACCAGTGTCAGAGGGCATTCCCGTTGCCTTCACTTTTCAGCGCTATGACAATGAAGTCTTGCATGAGCTCGCTCTTTTTGGCTTTGAAAAGAAAAAACTGAAAGGCAAAGAATTCGACCCGCCGCCGGGCTTCGCGCTAGTGACCGACCAAAACAAAGTGTTCGGGAAAGGGGTCGAAGAAAAAGATTTTGCCGAGTTTCTCAAAGAGTAAAATCTAGCGAAATTAGATTACGCCAGAGCTAGTGCCAGTTTCTTACCAAATTCCTCAACGCGAGAAGCAATTTCGTCTTCCGGAATACTGGCAAAATTGACCATAAACTCATTTGGCGGTGCGCCACTCTCATAACACTCAAAAGTACTGGTAAGAGGCACACGGCTCTCATCTGCTGCTGCGTAGATCGCATCAATCGAGAGCGTTTCGGAAAATTTAGCGACCAGATGCAAACCGGCACCACCTGCAAAGATTCTCACAGAGCTGCCAAAACGGCGCGTCATTTCATGCATCAAGAGTAAACGCCTCTTGCGCAAAATTTTCCAGACTTTGCGAATGTGCCGCTCCAGCTCGCCATCACCAATAAATTCAGCAAGCGCCAGGTGTTCGATAAGCGGAATAGGAACATCAAAAACATATTTTGCAGCCCTGAATAGTGGCACCAATTCTTTAGGAAGAATCAAGCAGGCTGTCGATACCAGGGGAAAAAGAGTTTTCCAGAAAGTGTACAAATAGACTACACGCCCCTGCTTGTCGAGCGACATTAACGCAGGAGCCGGAGCTCCGGCATAATGAAAATCAGTATCCCAGGCGTCTTCAATAATGCAGGTATTGTTTTCCTGCGCCCATTCTAAAACCTTGTGACGCCTCTCAAGTGAAAGGGTGGCACCGGTAGGGTCTTGATGTGATGCAGTCAAATACAAAAACTTGTTTTTTTCACTTTTATGCGGCAAAAACTCGGTCATAATGCCATCGCTGTCTATTGGAACAGTGAGTACTGATGCGCCTTTCAAACGAAATTGCTCACGAACGCCGGCATAGCAAGGATTTTCACAAACAGCGACATCCCCTGGTGACACTAGGAGCGAAAACAAGTGATTGAGCGCACTTTGATTGCTTGAAAATATAACGACCTGCTCTGGGTCGCAGACAATTCCCTGCGTGCGACGCAAAAAAACAGCGATATTTTCGCGCAATTGCAAATACCCAAGCATATCGACATAATGATGTGGCATGGTCGTTGCTTCTTCAGAAATTTGATTAGCGATCACCTTGCGCCACTGCTTGGTAGGCAGTAAATCGGCTGGCAGGGCACCATGATTAAGTGGATCCCAATTGCCTAAAATATTAAGTTGTTCCGGTACTTGCCGAAGCAAGCGGGTCTGATCATTCCCTAGCGCCAACCAGTCGAAACGGTCTTTGCTTTCACCAAAAATGGCAGAATCAACCTTTGAGCCTTTATCCGATACATAAGTGCCAGAGCCACGTTCGCCAATTAGATAGCCATTATTTATCAGCTCATCATAGGCAGTCACAACGGTAGCGCGGGCGATACCAAGAAATAGAGCCAATTCACGCGACGATGGCATGCGATCGCCCTTCAAGAGTTGACCGTTTTCAATTGCATCGGAAATAGCGGTACTCAGAGTTCGAGAACCGGCGGCGCGACCACCCAGCAGTTTTAAAAAAGAGAGATCCATAAACGTCCATCCAGCCTATCTGAAAATGTACCCGTTTGACAGCCCAAAAATTGCAAAAATCAGTCGACAATTTTTTACGAACACGCAGATTACATGGAGTAGTACCAATTAAATAAGCAATAGTCTAAGATGGTGAGAGAGCAAATTGAGAGCTGTCATGACAGGCGACCCGGATAAAATTTCCCAAAGCGACAGCGGAGACTCAGTCTCCGAGCCAAATTCGCAATCACAGGAAGACACGACTGTCATTATTCATTCCGATAATTCACAAACCACTATCAGCGATGCTCGCGGCTCCACCAGAGCAATCGGTTCAGTAATCGGCAAGCATTATCGACTGGAATCCCGCATCGGTAGCGGGGGGTCCAGCATCGTCTATCTCGCACATGACTTACTTCTGGTAAGAAAAGTAGCACTGAAATTATTGCTCACGGGAACATTTACTTCAGACGAAGATCGCTTGCGCTTTGAACGCGAAGGTCGATCGGTAGGTTCGCTTGATCATCCTCATATTGTTAGAGTTTTCGAATTCAATACGACTGAAAATGATGAACCATTTTTGGTCATGGAATATCTAGATGGTCAATCTCTTTCCGATATTGTTCATGCCGAAGGAAAATTAAGCGTCGAGCGATCTTTATTCTTTGGCAAACAAGTAGTGAGCGCCCTTCACTATGCCCACAGTAGAGGCTTGATACACCGAGATATCAAATCGAGCAACATCGTCATTACGCATAATTCAAACGGAGAGCAAGTAGCAAAGGTTGTCGACTTTGGACTTGCGCGCCCTGACGACGAAGCAGCCAGAAGCCTTACCATAACTGGCACGATCGTGGGCAGCCCGCACTATATGAGCCCTGAACAATGCAAAGGAGACAAAGTTGATGCACGCTCCGATATTTATTCACTCGGCTGCGTCTTATATGAGTGTCTGACAGGCGCAGTACCATTCAGTGGTGCGTCTATGCTCGAAACGTTCCGAATGCACTTAGAAGACCAACCCAAACCATTTTCAAGGAATTTAAAGGCGGTTAAGAATGCCGCCCAGATTGAAGCTGTGATATTTAAATGCCTGGCAAAAAGGCCAGAAGACCGCTATCAGAGTTCAGAAAAACTCGAAGAGGACATGAAAGCGCTTGAGCAAAACAGCCGCAGTAGCGCGCTTGCCGAAGCCTCTACTTTATTTCGCAGCGTCAGAGCAACTTCCAGCAAGTCGGCGAAAACACGAAAGCGTTTTATTTTTGTCGGTTTAGTTCTACTTATTGGATGCGGCATTGTATTGGCGAAACCTGAGTTAATCAGTTATCCATGCGATGAATATTGGTCCAAACTTGATTTCACAGCCCAAGAATATTTTGACAGTGGTAATTTCGTAAAAGCAAAAGAAGAGTTTGAGAAAGCCAATAAATTCGCCAAATTTGCTCCTGTATCAAAGCCGTTTACTCGCGTCAGAGAAGGCTATTTTGGACTTTTAGATTTGGCGAGAGTTGAGATTGACGATGCAGCCGTCAAGGTATACACAGACGAAATTCAAAATCTGATTGAAACTTCACCAGCGAAAGAAAATTTGCGAAGGGAAGATCCGAAAATACTTTCTGCCAGTTTCCGTCGACAAACAATAGAATTGCAGAAAGAAAAAGACTCTAAGAAGCGACAAGCGGATGCAGTTCGCTTGCTTGATTCTGCCAATGATGCGGCAGACGTAATGATTGAAGAAGAGCGTCGTTATGATGCTGCGAAATTCCTGGAATTTGTATTCGATGGTACTAGAACTTACATTCCAGAAGCCAACCCAGTAATTGGGCGCACCCTTCTCAATGTCGCCAACATTTTTGCAAACATAGACCCACTCAAGTCTTTTCAAAATCTGGAAGAAAGTGGCCACCTGATGAAAACTGTTGATTGGCCACCCTTACCTAAAGCGCATTTTCTGACAGACTACGGCTTGGCACTGTTATTGACAGAACAGATGAAAACTCCGGAAATCCCATTAAACGATGCAATTGAAATTTATCGCTATCAAAATTCCTTAACGGGCAAAGCCGCTGCCACAACTTTTTTGCGCCTTGCCCAGGCGCAAGTGCGCAATGGCAAGCCTCTACTGGCAGCAACATCATTAGAGCAAGCCGACTCAATTTTTAAAAATTCCGAAAAAGTGACGAGCGGCGAAAAGCTTAGATGTGCCACCACTCGCGCAGAGATTTTGGTTGCAACAGGCAAATCTGCTGAAGGCAATGCGCTGGTCGAAAAAGAGCTTTTGAAGCTGGAGAAACAATTTCCTAAGAATTACACTGACTTGAGCGAAGCCCTTGAAGCGTGTGCGAAACTAATTTCGCAAGGAAAAGGCAATGATGACACTTTCACAAAGGTCAATTTGCGCATGGAAAGGTGTTGTGCCATCCTGGAGCGTACGCAACAATGGATGCGAGCCGGAAGTCTCTGGAGATGGTTGGGGACCTATCAGGGTGGCAACAGAAGGCTAGTCGACGCAGAAAAAAGCTACCGGAAAGCGTGGGCTTGCATAAAACGTATGAGAAGCCCAGACTATTTCACCGAAATTGCTTTACTCAATAATCTCGGCGAGATTCTAATAAGGCGCCAACAATATAAAGAAGCCGATCGCGTCTTAGCCATCGGAGAAAAGGTCATGGAAAGAGCGCCATACGTCAGCCCTCCAACCAAACAATATCTCTATCAACGCAGGCGGGAAGCAGCCCAAAAACTAGGCGACAGGCAAACGTACAACAAATACAACGAGCTCATTGAAAGCAATTTTTAAACTCTTAGCGGCACAGCACACCTACCAAGCCACACGAGAACGCCACCACGACTGGTGCAATCCGCATCATCAATAGTGCATATTTTATTCCTTTTAACCGCGGTCTTAGCCTCATATTTGCTGCCCACCTCTCGAACTACAGGAGTTACGGGTTTGCCCACTGGTGGCTTATATATGAGGGGAAACAGGCTCCACGGAGCATGTATATCAGCTCTTGGTGGAACAGGGTGGAGATAATAGTGCAACCAGGAAGGCGCCCAGGCAGAAAATTCCATCATCTTTTTCTTCTCTGAACGACTAAACTTTTGCTTTTCTTGAAGATTATTCTTTGAATAAGTTGCAATTTTCGATGCATGCCACATCGCCAAGATGGTCTTGCCCACCTTTTCTTGATATAAGAAAAACTTCCTCGGTGCCAGGCTTCTAAATTTCACTTTTCCATGGATAGTTTTAAAATCGCCCTTGCACCCCACGACTGAAAACTGAGCCGCACCCTCATCGTCAGCGCATTCTTTTCTCCTTCTATCCACCGTTTTTGGTTTTATTAAGCCATGCTTCTTAGCGAGACTTCTCATAGTAGGAATAATCAATTTACCAAATGCTCTTGCTTTAGCTTCTGCTATTTCTTGCATAGTAGGCATCTTCATGCCTTCCTCATATTTTATAAACACGCCTCTAGCAAGCCTTACCAGCTCTTCCTCTGCGACCATTGACCACGTCAACCAATCAATACTTTTTCTGGTTCCGTATGTCAGAAGCTCGCGGGTGACGAATATTCTTCGAGGGGGCAATTTATTGATAAATCGCCGAACATGACAGTACGTAGACATCTTCACTTACCTCCGAAATCCAAATACTAAGAAAAATTCCGAATTTTTCTTAGTATTTGGACAAACGTCAAATGGGAAGGTTCGCTGCTTATGCCGTTTTCAAGCGAAGCGGTGCTAATTCCTTCCCTCTGTTTTAGACGAATAAAGCGCAGAAAAAGTTCAAAGAAAAAGAAAAAATTTGAAAAAGTAATTTGGTGACATTACAACAAAAATTTGGATATGCTATACAGCATAGTAAAAACGGGCATTAAGAGAAAAGACAAGGGTGCATCATGAGATGCAGCCCTCGTCTTTCCGAGTTTTTGAGAAAAGTCTCTGGCGGGATTCGAACCCACCCGAATGATTTGCATCAACCGATCCAACCTGAGATAGAGACATGTTTTCTAGCTGTGCCCGATGTCGGACAACAGCATCGTCGCAAAGTCTGCCGGCGACATTTCCCGAACGTTGACGTTCTTGGTCAGGTCGTAATCGGCAGGGCTAATGCGAGGTCCAAGCTCTTCACCCAGCGACTGAGTGAAGAATTCCATCTTCTGCGACCAGTAGCCATCGCGCTCGACAAAGTAGACCGGCGCCTTGGCGAGCAGACCATGCTTGAGACGATTGAGCAAGTCGTACATCTCGTGAATGGTGCCGAGCCTGCCGGGCAGGATGATGTGGAACAGCGAGCCGAAGAACAGACCGTCATGCCGCGAGTTGAAATCCGGCATCTGGAAGATGTGACCACCCTTCAGAACATAGGGGTTCACATCTTCTTCCGTGTTCAAGAAGTCTGCACAAACAGCGATGGCACGCTGCGGAAGGCCGGCGAGATGGCAGCCGTAGTGAGGCGCTTCCATCAGTCCAGGACCACCACCGGTTTTGGCGGCGATACCCTTTTCTGCAAGAATGCGCGCCACTTCGGCACACCACTTGTACTCCGGCGAATCGGGACCAAGCTTGCGAGAACCCAGCCATGTGCCTTGCAAACCAATGCCCTTGAGCGTGCTCAAAACCCGCTGCAGAAGCTGCGAGCTGTAGGCGACACGGTCAAGGTGCCCATCCAGTTTGCTGGCGTGAGATATATCCAACAGTTTTGTCATACGAACTCCAATCTAAATCCATGGCGCATGCTGACTTTGGTGTTTTGTCAGACTCAGCGCAGTTTAAGAAAAGTGTTGAGCCAGAAGCCTTCACACCGTATTTGGTATCACCGAAATTGTCGCGATTAGGCGACGCTTTCAGTGAGCCGGGCCAGTTCCGCACGCAAGGCACGAAAATCGGCGAAGTCGCGATTGTCGACCGGACGACCCTGCAAGGAGAGCCGGTAGGCAACCAGGATGAGGTCGTGCTGAGCGCCGTAGCGGCTCTCACTCTCACTGGCGGTGACAATCACGTCTCGGACGTCTATGAAAAGGCACTGCTTTGCCTCACCATCGAGCGGGTAGGGGATTCCATCGACCTTGCCGACGTAGATGTAATCCGGGGCGCCGTAGTGACCGATGACCGGTGTGCTGGCGAGTTCAGGGGGGCAGAAATTGTGAGTCAGTTTGCCGAGCGTGGCGGGTCGAACGTCGGAATGTTCGTCAGTTTTGATCGCCCAGAGGGTGAGGTCGATCAGCTTGGCGCCCTTGCCGCCGGCTTCCTGGTCCCATTCGTCGTATGCGCACTGCAGGTGCGATTGTTTGGGCATTTCGACTTTGCCGCCGACGAGGGTGAGACGTCCGTTATGCTTGCCGTTCTGCTCGATGACGCAGACCTTGAAGGGGTCGTTGGCATCGATGGCAATCACGCTGGAGGTGGGTACTGCGAGTGAAAACGTCATGATTACTTTCTCCTAGTTGGGTTTCGATAAACGACATATCCACACGTTGCTCACTTTCCTGAACCGTGATTCCTAGACGCAAAGCGCCTGAGAAATCAAAACGCAGCCGACCCGACAGCAGATGCTGTTAAAGAGATAGCCTGAAGTGGTGGCTTTAACTCGGGTGGAGAGGTTATTGGCTCAAGAAAAAATGATTACAACAGAAGATACTTTTTGGTAGCAAGAACCTCTGGGAGAAACATATAAAGCCAGCCTTCACACAACCACTTTACAAGCTGTTACACCTCAATCCCTGGCAGGGTTTCCACCCCGAAATTGCATGCCTGTCAAAAAAAATTTCTACGCGCGCTCTAAGCTTTTTGTTTCTTTCCATTCTTGAAGACAAAATGGACATTTTCTACGCCGAATTGCGGCTCCCGCGGCTCTGCCAACCATGGTTCAAGGCTTATCCTCAGCTTTGCCACAGCAACATTAGCGCCAGCTCACGTCAACGTTCATACGGTGCTCACTTGCATCTTGTAGAATGAGTGAAGCGTGGGCAGCGTTGTATATGACAGGTAGAATTGTTTGCCCTTCGCAGCGAAATTTTAGACGTATGACGTTCAGACCTTTATCATTGGCTCATAAGACTGTGTGGGGCGTCTCCATACTTCTGCTTATCCTGTGTCTTGCAGGGTTGCTTGCTGTACAGCAGCGCGAGAAACAACTGGCAAGCAGACAGACCTTGATTCATACATACGAAGTTCTGGGCAGTTTGCAGGAAGTTCAAAACTTGCTTGATGATGCTGAAACCGGTCAGCGAGGCTATTTGTTGACAGGAAACGAGCGCTACCTGAAACCCTTCACAAGTGCTGAGCAGGGTTTGAAAAAAACGTTTGAAAAACTACGCATTCTTCTTGTGGCAGATCAGCTACAGCAGCATAGAGTTGGCGAACTTACGGCTCTCTCGAAAGAAAAAATCGATGAGCTGAAAGAAACTATTTCCTTGCGCAGGTCAAAGTCCACTGAGGCCGCTCTTGATGTCGTAAAAAGCGATCGTGGGCAACACTACATGGAATTGATTCGTACCAATATCCAAACAATGAAAACAGCGGAGCAACAGCTTCTTGCGCAGCGGAGCCTCATACTTGACGCCGAAACAAACGAAGGTTGGCGTTCGCTGGTCAATCTTCTTGTTCTTTCAATGTTTGCGCTAATTACGGTTTCCTTTATTCTCTATCGCTTTTTTGTTGATCGCCAGAAAGCTGAATCAACTAGTGCTGAGCAGAAAAAACTTCTACAAACTATGCTCGACACCATGTCTGATGGAGTGATTATTGCCAACACTTCAGGCAAATTTGCGGTTTGGAATCCTGCTGCAATTGAGCTATTTGGAGACCTGATCGATATTCCAACAGCTGAATGGACAGAGCATTTCGGACTTTTCGAAGCAGATATGACGACGCCTATTCCGCCAGAAGAAGTTCCACTCTCAAAAGCACTGGCCGGTCATAATGTAGATGACAGAGAAATTTTCGTGCGGAGCGCCTCTCGACCTGCCGGTCGCTGGGTACTGGTGACAGCAAGACCACTTGAGTCAGAGGGTACGGCCTTTAGAGGCGCTATGGTCGTCTGCAGAGACGTCACTGATCGCAAAGAAATTGAAAAACGTGTCAGCGAATTTTATTCAACTGTTTCGCACGAATTACGAACACCGCTGACATCGATCAGAGCTTCGTTGGGACTGATTGAAGGCGGTATTGGCGGTGAGGTTTCGGAGAAGGCATTAAAGCTCGTCAAGATTGGACGAATAGCGTCTGATCGTTTGATAAGACTGATCAACGACATCCTCGATATCAGCAAAATTGAAGCTGGAAAATTTGAATTGGTGCGTCGCAACGTTGAAGCTGAAAGGCTTGTGCAACGGGCCCTTGAAGGCATCGAAGGGATGGCGCAAGAGAAAACTGTCAAAGTCGTTTCGGAAATAAAAACTAAAGGTCCAATTGAGTGCGATGAAGATCGCATCATTCAAGTTTTGACAAATTTACTTTCGAATGCAATTAAGTTTTCGCCGGAAAATTCAACTGTCAAATTGCTTCTACAACCTGGCAGACAAGGCTTCTTTCGCTTCTCAATAATCGATGCGGGACCTGGTATCGCGCCCGACCAAATGCACAAACTATTTGGAAAATTTCAGCAACTTGATTCGACTGACAGTCGAAAAGTTGAAGGAACAGGACTTGGTTTAGCTATCACGAAAGCACTGGTGGAACAGCACGGTGGAAAAATTATAGTTGAATCAGAAGTTGGTAAGGGTAGCGAATTTTACGTTGAGCTTCCTGCAAATTTCAATCCGCAATTAATTGAATTAGAACCAAAAGTAAAACGATCAAAGCACCCCGCCTTGATTGTAGAAGATGATCAAACAATCGCTCAGTTATTGAGAGAGCACATTATTGCAGATGGTTTTTCCGTGATCATCGCAACCACTATTGCCGAAGCTGAAGAGGTGATCAAAGACACGGTTCCGTTAGTAATTATCCTTGATCTCAATTTGCCTGATGGTTCAGGAATTGAATTTTTTCAAAAGTTGAGCGTG
>JACMKL010000079.1 GCA_014380105.1 Candidatus Melainabacteria bacterium | reverse complement strand
ATTCGGTGACGATATCCAGGTGTTGGCAAAATTAGCAAAAAGTATCGAGACCGAAGTACGTCAAGTCAAAGGTGCCTCTGACATGCAGCACGAGCATTTGCTTGGCTTACCAGAATTGAGTATTGAATTGAAACGCAATGTCTTGGCGCGTTTTGGATTAAACGCCGATGATGTACTCGATGTCATTCGTGTTGCTCTGGCTGGCGAACAAGTAACAGAGGTGATTGAAGGAACAAAACGCTTCGGACTATTAGTGCGCTTCCAGCAAGTTTATCGTGAGACGCCCGAACGCATCGCCGACATTGTGATCGACACTCCCAAAGGTGCTCGTGTTCCATTGGACCAGCTGGCCACTATAGAAGTAAAACGTGGTGCAGTCGCGATTAACCGAGAAGATGGACAACGTAGAACCGCTGTCATGGCTAATGTCAGAGGGCGTGACTTAGGTAGTTTCGTTGCAGAAGCACAGAGTCGAGTGGCCAAAAATGTGGTCATTCCAAAGGGCTATAAAATAGTCTGGAGCGGACAATTCGAAAATCAGGAGAGAGCGATGAAACGTCTGGCCATTGTGGTGCCGGTTGTGCTCGCCCTTATTTTCATATTGCTGTTTGCATCATTCAATTCGTTCCGAAATGCTGGACTGATTATGCTCAACGTGCCGTTTGCAATGATAGGCGGCATTGTCGCGTTATTTCTCTCACAGCAAACGCTCTCCGTGCCTGCCATTATCGGCTTTATTGCTTTATTCGGCGTGGCTGTTCAGAACGGTGTGATCATGGTCACTTATATAATGCAGCTCGAACAACGCGGTATGCTCACTGAGGATGCTGTCATCAAAGGAGCCGAGGTCAGACTGCGCCCCGTGTTAATGACAGCGCTGGTAGCTACTGTCGGTTTGCTTCCGAAAGTGCTCACCCATGGCACGGGTGCCGAAGTTCAAAGACCGCTTGCGACTGTTGTTCTTGGTGGTATCATCACTGCGACTGCGCTAACTTTGATAGTTCTACCGGCCCTGTATAAGTTGCTCAATAAAAATAGCAAACCGGCGAAAGCTGGCGCTTCCAGCGTGTAATTATTTCAAGTCGACCACAAAAGTGAGATCCGGCTTTGCATTCACTGATGGTGGGCGTTGTTTCCATAAATATACTGTCGCCCGGGCCGGCAGTTTCGTATAAACAATATCGTCAATCTGAGCGATAGCCGGGCTCATATTGTTACACCCACCTGGATATTTCGAACTGTCACCGGTGTGAATATAGTGCCTGATCTGCACCACGTCTTTGTTCTTATCGGTATTCTCAATATTTGCCGACTGAGTCGGTGAGATAAACATGTAGTCGTAGCCAAAGTCACGAGCGTTGTAAGCGACTAATCCAAAATGATTATTCTCGTCGCCCTTTTCGATTTTGTCAGCATACTGTCTCAACCTTTGATTGAAGCCAGTGACGTCATACACAACCTGTCCCATTTTGGCGCTGGGCCAGAATCGCAGTGATTGCGGCAGCCATGTGTAAGGGAAATCGTAGCGGCGGAGGTCGTCTTCAGTGATTTTTTCTTTGTTCCAAATCATCGCCGTCCACGGATTGGCACCAACCAGAAGAAATGGATTGAGAATGAAGCGAGACTCTTCAGACATACCTTCGATGCTGCGTTGTCCTTCGCCCCAAATATATTGCCCTGCCATTCCCCACCACGGCTTTCCGTCGGTGATTTCGCCGAATACGGACTGAGTAGCATTGTATTGTCCAATTAAAAGGGCGCGATAGACATTTATTGCATAAGTGCGCATGTTGAGGATGTCTAGCTTACTTTTATAATTCAGATCCTGAATGGGATTGATCTGAAGTGCTGTGCCGTCCGGAAATTTTGACTGCGGACCGAGCTCCAATTCGTTTGCGCTTACCTTTGCACAGTGATGAATTGCCGTAGCAAAAAGAACCAGCGGCACCATTGCGAGTCCCGCTGACCAGAATTTTGGTTTGCTATTTTTCTCTTCGGATGGAGTCAACTATTTGACCGACATCTGATAGTGAACTTGGATAGATGTAAGTGGTCGATTATCTTTGGTGAACATATGATCCGTCTTAACTGAGGCATAATGTCCATCTTTATGAGTGGCAGCTACGTGGATTTCATCGCGTTTAATATTCTTCCATTTGTACATGCGAAACACATTTTCGTACCAATCAAGTATTTGCCCTTCTGGCTCTTGCGCCGAAAAGCTCATTGAATAACGAGGACCACCTTTTGCATCAGATTCAACATAGCCATTTGTAAATTTGGCCTTCCCGGTGTAGGAAGGAAGATCTGGTAAATCGACTTTATCTTTTAGTTGTGTAGATGAGTGATTTTCAGCTGGTTTGATGGCATATGGTTCTTTTCGATAAGCTGGGGCCGTAGGTTGTGCGAAGGATGCAAGCTGAAAGCAAAGGACAAAAGAAAAGGAAGCCGCGGCAGCTATAAATCCAATGGTCTGGTTACCTCTAGACTTTGACAGTACAGAACTATTCACTTCGCATTCCTCCAACAAAATGTCGATTTGCGTCTCTAATAAGAAGTGCCCACCCAAGAAGAATCTTACACGATTCAAATGGGTGGGCGCTTTAGTTATCGAGGATCTCCCTAGCTGATCACTCTGTTAGCTGACTAGTTAGGTTTGCAGAATTCACCACCACCTGTGGTCTCATTACGGAATGAGAGTTCACCGAGGAAGTTACGCGCACCACAACTAGGTTTCCATTCCACAATATCGGTTGAGACGATGTTATCACCGCTGAACCTGGTGTACGGTCTATCGTGGATGTTCATGTCACCCTTAGGGTTTCCGCCATTTCCTTGAGTTGAATTTACTGAATAGTTCAGAATATTGTTGTCAGGAGTGGCTTTGCATCCGCCTGGCGGCACATTAGGATGAGTTCCTTCAGCAGCCAGAGTGAATGGGTCTTGGCCAGCGGCATGGGTTCTAGGCAAGGATGGTTGCATAGATAGAGTGCTGCTGCCGACTGGGAGGTAGATGAAGAGAGTCGCACCAGGAGGAAGGTCCTGACTTCTCAAAAGATCTTCAACGTTCGCTCTTGTCGCAGTCGGAAGAATTTCCCTGCAACGCTGATGGATCATAGCGACAACATCGTTGGCACATGCTCCACCACCAGACACGGTGTGAGAAAGCAACTCAAGTGGGTTTCCAACATTAGCGAATTGTACGTTCACGGCAGGAGTGTTTTTCGCACCAGTTCTGTTGTACGTCTTCATCCCTGCAGCTGGAGTACCGGTAGCTGGGTTGTTCGGCACACGGATCTGACCAGAGCATCGCGCACCAGTACGGAATGTGTCGATCACTCTAGACTTGAGATACTCAACACCCGTGAATCCATTAGCAGAGTTAGGTCCCGGACCAGTGTCATTGGTACCGTTCCCGAAGTTGACGGCCATATCCGTCACAAGCCCTCCACCATTGTCACCACGAGCGCGGCAGATGTTATAAGCACCGCCAGGTCCGAAGTCGTCTTCGGAGCAATTTCCGGAGATAGATCTGACAGTCTTCATTTCTGCAACAGTTGCAAAAATGTCACGAGCCACACCTCTCCTGTTGGAGCGGATTGGTGCACAACTGGCTCCTGCATTACCAGAGTTGGGACTGAAATCAGCACCCT
>JACMKL010000636.1 GCA_014380105.1 Candidatus Melainabacteria bacterium | reverse complement strand
CCTTTTCTACCTACTATTTCACAACTAGTTACTCCCAGGAATAACGATTCGACACCTCAGGAACAACGCGCGAAGTATGAAATTTGGGATGAAGATGACGCTTAGGCATCTCATTATTTCATGACTCAAGGCACCATATCTGGTATCTAGCACTACCTCGGTTATTGTCGACGCTTAGGCAAATTTCGGCAGAATTGCCAATATAATCCTGGCAATTGGGCTTTCGCCAAATATTAAGACCAGCTTATGCTGGAGTGGTTGGTAAGAAGTCCCGAATATGATGGTTAAACCAACCTGTTGGACCACGTCAGTAGATTGCCCCTTTTTCGAACTCACGTCCCGCAACAGCCGTAATTCAAATCACTGTTTCAACGCTCGCAACATCGCGCGCGGGAGGTTCTACATGATGAAAAACCCGTTTCTACTGGTCATATTATTATTGAGCGGTATAACCGCAATCAGGTCTTTTGATTTCCAGACACTCAGCATTCACTCGATTGATGTCAAATCAGTTTTTGTAATTCTCCTTGTGGGAGGATGTTTGATACTCGTCATGCTCTTTAGTTTCGCAGGAACCGTTCCGATGATGCTGGCACTGAACGGGCGCACCGAACTCGGAGAGACACTTTCCCGAATCTGGATCAAGTTTACGAAGAGCCTTGGAGCTTTCAGCGAAGACTACATTCAAGCGCTGACCACTGGAGCGCACATATGTAGACTAAACGGCAATTTGGACACTTCACTCTCTTTATGCCAAATAGCTGAAACAGTGCTTGCAGAAAGAAGTGTCCAAATGAAATCTTTGCCGGAGCCAACTAATGACAAGGACAAGCACCTCCACCAAATGCTCAAGAATATCGAAAGCAGCTTTTCACACCAGCTCGCTGAAGTCCTAATGGCAAAGGCATGGAACCATTATGACAAAGGTGATTTCGAACCGGCTTTGGCAGCATGCGAACAAACGCTAGCCGAAATTCAGAAGTTGAAAGAGAAAGAATTTATTGTAGGAGACATAAATAACGCGCACACGGACTCACGTAAAAGAATGTCCGAGATAGGCACACTGGAACTAATTGGCTTGATAAAATCCAAACAAAGGGAGTTGCTGGTTACGCGTGATATTTTCGAGAAAACTCGTCTACTGAGAGCGGAAATAGATAAAGCTTGGCTTGATGAAAACTGGCATACGAATTACGCATTCGCTCTTATGAACTTAAACAGAAATGAAGAAGCATTGGATATCTTATCCCAAGCGCGCTCTACTCGCTTCAACAAAATGTCACCTCACGGACAAGCGATGCTTCTAGTGAATCTCGGAGAAACAAATCGTCGCCTCTGCCACTTCAATGAGGCAAAGAAGGATCTGACCGAAGCACTGAAAATTCAAAAAAAGTATTACCCACCACGCCACTATTCGCTCGCCGAGACCAATAGTTATCTCGAGAAACTTTCAAATGATATGGGTGGTAAAGCCAGCGTAAGGCTATAATGTGGCAGTGCGAAACGCCAGCCAGGCAAACGAATAGCCTGCACCGCTTGGCACGCTGGATACTGAGCAGTGGAGTTTCCACATGCAAAGAGATTACGTCTGATGCTAAAGAAGTTTGCTGGTCCACGAAAGAATTTGTCAGTACCTATCACCCCGAGTCTGCGGGTCGGACTGGAACAGGCAAGAGCCGATATTTGGGCAGTGCGCGCCTCCGACGAAACCTACAATCGTCGCAACGCACTTCTGATTTGTGGTCACACAGACCTTCCCAAGATTTTGATTCCCGAGGTTTTTAAAAACTCTGAATTATTCGTGCTTGACTGGAAAGGCGAAGACATTACCAAGCCACGTTGCAATTACGAAATTATCAAGCCACTAGCTCAGGGCGCAAACATCAAGACTGTTTGCATTCTCGATGTCGATCTTATGAACAAAAGCAAGATTGAGCTGATCGACTATTGCCTCGACAACGTACAACCTTCAACTGGTTTTGTTTTTGTTTCATCCAGCACAGAGTACGACCATCTCTTCAAACAAAGATCTGGCATCCACTTGGACTGCACCCAGCGCAGTCGCGAAGATCGCTATGCCATCGATGTCGTCAAATACTTCCGAGAGCTTTTCAAACAACTTTCAGAAATGGTATTGAGCGATAAATTCTTCGCTGAGACAAAACCGTTTCTATCTTCACTACCACCGGATATGGTGGCACAATTGCATGACGCTTTCTATTATCAATATACCGAGGCACGATTTGCGGGCGTATATTTGAATACTGATGAATTTAGGCTCGCTCTCTTTCAACAAGCGATCAAGCGCTTGAAGCAGAGTAGTAATTTGGGCAAAGAGACAGCTAGCTAGTCAGAGACCTCCTCTGACTGCCTTCTTGTTACTTCAGGACTTATTCAGATTCATTGGTTTATGGTCAAGTCAGTGCCATAGCTAGAAAAACGCTACCCACATCAGTTATACGTTTTAGCGACTTTCTAACAAATGTCAATCAGTATAGCCATGAAAAGACAAAAGCGGCTTAACGAATGAATCAATATTTTCAGCTGAGCAATCTAACCGCCCTCTCCGGCTCACCGCGCCAAAATATCATGCAGCAAAATGCACCAGCGGCTCTGTCCTACAAAAGGGGGGACAACGGAATGATTGTCGGCGCGTCTGGCGAAGAGATGTGGCATGTAATTTTCGAATCTAACAACGTCGAATTACATCGAATCTCAAGCACAATGACACTTTCATTTGCCCCTGAAGACGGCAGCACATGCGTCTATTCGGCCAATAAACTGCGCCTGCCAATTAACTAAATAAGTTTTGGCTGTACGTCTAAGCAGTCGCCGTATTCTGCTTTTTGAAATTCTCGACGACGCCTTTGACAGTGGCAACATATCCGCGTTCGTTATTGCCATCGCTTGATGGCGCATAAACGCTAATTACCTGAGACATAGTCTCCAAGCCACGTTTCTGAACATAACTTTCGTCAATCAAGCGCGCCCAATCGCGAGCACCTTCCGCCCACGAGTCATATTTGCGGAACGTTCCATCAGTGCCACCAGATTCCGGCGCACGTCCTTTGATATTGCCCAAACTGTGATTTTCAACAGCGCGACCATATTTTCCGCACGTGGACTCTTGCAAGAAGAAGCCGACAGCAACTGCGGGATCGATGCCACGCTCGGTGGAAGCATCATAGAGTGCTTGCGAAAAGCCAGGTTCCTTTGCGGCAGGCGAGCCAACCTTGGTGAGAAACTCTTGAATTTGTTCTACTGTCGCAGAAGGTGGACCTTTAATTGCCAGGTCACCAGCGACAGGTGGTGGAATGGCACCGCGCTCAGTTGGTCCGCCGGCTTCCAGACTACCGCTGCGATATCCGCTCCGAGGAGCTTCACCGATGTTTGAATTACCTAGGCGCTGTCCGCCACCGCCACCATTGCCCCCACCATCACCACCGCCGGAATATGACGCTGGTTGCGGACGTGCTATTTCACCACCGCTCGGCTGTGACTGAGGCGCTTCCTGTTGAATTTGCGGCATCGGCTGGACGGAATTCTCAGGTGCCGGCGCTACATCTGGCGCCGAACTCTGAGCGGCATGCAGCATGCCTTTCAAGTATCCGGGAATCGAGTCAGAGCCAGGGTTGGCGCGCTGCCAGTAAAAAATCTTCTCTTGCACAGCTGCAACTTGCAGCGCTTTTGCATGTTCTTGCGCCGCCGCTTTGCCCTGGCTATTGTCCACCTGTACAGTGATTGAGCCATCTGGGTTAGGCGTGGTTTTGGCAGGATTCGGCGCCATCTTGCCGTCGCTTCCTAATATATAGTCCGGAACTTGTCCCGAATCGGCGGTAGTAAATTTGACGTCTTTACCGGCAGCAGTCCACTCACTGACTTGCGACCAGGCGGCAGAATCAATGCCAGCAGGTGCCGGAGGGGCATCGGTTGGGCGAAAATATAACGATGTAGCTTCCACTGCTTGAGCCTGAGGCTTGAAGGAAGTCTTGAAAAAATCCTCTTGAAACGCTGGCGTGGAGTCAGTCTTCACCGGGCTGGGTGTGAAGGACTCAAAGTTAGATTGGGCGACCACGACAAATACCTCGACAGAGTTGGACTGCCTGAATTTTTAGGTAACTTCTTACAAGGAGGATCCGTACTGTATTACTGACTGCGCAAGATGTCCATGGTGTTTTTCCCATTGCCTCACCCAGACGCTTTTTATGGTGTTAAAGTAGGCAGTGATGAGCGTCGACAAGTCACCCAAAACTTCAGAAGCGATGTGGCCTTCATTAATTGCAATGGCTGCTGCTGGTGCTTTGCACGGACTTCTTCCCGAACATCTGGCAATCGGTCCGCGCTGGATGCTACTAGCAATCGTGTTTGGAATATTGATTCCAAGCGAAATTTTCCACGCGCTCGGCAAGCACAAATTCTGCAAAATACTTGGATACGTAGCGATCAGCATCGTCACGCTTGCAATGATCTGGTCTGTTGTTCGACTCGTCAATGCAATTCCATTGCACCAAATTAAACCAGAACAATTACTGCGTTCAGCAATCGTCCTGTGGGCGACCAACATTTTAGTATTCGCAGGCTGGTATTGGAAGCTTGATGCGGGCGGTCCGCACAAACGCGACTTGCGCGAAACACACGATGATGGTGCCTTTCTTTTTCCGCAGATGACGATCAACGGACCGACTGATGATCCTGATGATAAGAAAAACTGGACGCCGCATTTTATCGACTATCTATTTTTGGCATTTAACACCAGCACTGCACTCTCACCAACAGACGTTCCAGTGCTTTCACGCTGGGCGAAAGTTTTGATGATGATTCAAGCGATGATCTCGCTAGCGGTAGTCGGTCTTCTCGCCGCCCGCGCAGTCAATATTCTGTAGATTACGGTACGTTCTTGGGCAGTGGTGCGTTGAGAATTGGCGCGACAGGCTCGTTAACATCATCAGCTTTGTCGGAATAAGCCGATGTGCGAATTTTACCTCCGCCCCATTTCTGACTGAAGATTCTGACTGGGGATTTACGTCCAGGCTCTTCGTCCCACGCCGCATAATTATAGGAAATATATCCGACCTCGGCGCCGGAACCTGAGCGTGGAACCACCTTATTCGGTTTGATAATACTGTCGCGTTCATAGTAAGAAAATGCGATTGCCATGCCTTTGTCATTCTGATCGAAATGCGCATTGGCATAATCAATGGATTTTGCAAGAGATGCTGGCCACTCAGAATACTTCTTGATCAGTTCATCAATGGCCTTCGTATCGCGCTTGCTCATTGCATCAACAAGCTGGTCGCCGAGTTTCTTCTCGGGCTCAGTCAAATCCTGACGAGGCTGATCATCAGTTCGAAAAGATTCTTTGGGAGGTATTTTGCGCTCTTGTGATTCAGAATCTGTTAGCGTGAGGGTAGGAATATTTACATCGCCTTGCGCTTGAGCCTTAAGCTCGGGTTTAGCTTGAAACGCTGAAAATGGACGCGAACACTCCTCTGCAATGGCAGACCATACTTTTTGCAAACTCGTTTGATTTGGAGTTGAATCTTCAAAGCGAGATTGAATTTCTGTGGACATCTTGCGGAACTCCTTCGCTGGACATTCCCAAGATAATGCTCGGATGTTATTGAGTTGCTAAATCTGAGGAAACGCCAACAGAGCGGCGTCCAAGTCTTGATGTTTCACACTGATTACGGTCGTGATTGGGAAAGCACTT
>JACMKL010000635.1 GCA_014380105.1 Candidatus Melainabacteria bacterium | reverse complement strand
TCATTTTCGAGACGGGTTAGGAACACGGTTTCTCACAATGAGGTCGGTTTTGGGATTAATGGCAAGACTGGATCCGATTCTGCCCTTTCAATGACTTTTGGGTTTGGATTGAGAAGCATGTTTGTTGTAACCCATGACGTAGAGTACAGATTTTCACCGGACTTCCTTGATTCGCGCCATCTGCTCACTTTTTCGTGGTCAAATTCAATTTCGATGCCGGTCCAGGAGTGACCGCAGACTCCGGTTGAGATCCAGTAAAAACTCGCTCCATTGCGCGGATTCTCTGTTGGGCCCAAGAGCTGTTCCAATTGCGTTCGGGGCATACCAATCAAGTTAAACTCTTTCAGGAGAGCGTTGAAGTGTTCAATGCGATTCATGCATGGTCCGAAACCGACTGGGTTTGGATTTCTCCATATCGCTGCATTGAAGCGGTTGTCTTGCGCATACTTCAAAATTCGTTCCGACGATAAAATCTTTAAGTAGGAGGCGTTCGGAATTTTCGTCACGCGCTCTTCTTTATCAATTAGTTCCCATTCCGATCCTACTTGTCTTGCTGCCAAACCAAATTCAAAATTTACTGGACGTGAATTTTCGTTGGAGCTTAAGACGTTTCCCGTATAGTCGAGAAAAATATATTTAGCCTTTGCGGTAGGAAGGTTTCGAGTTATACATGTAATTGCATTTTGCTGCGGAAAAATGTGGGTTATTCCTGCTGGAAAGGAAAAAAGAGATTCACCAGAAGAATTTATGGCTTCCCAAGGTCCATCAGCAACTTTCTGGGCTGCATACAAATTTTTCGAAAGCCGCTGCATCTGATGAAATTTCGGTTGCAGAATAAGCTCAAACTTCTCGTTGATCAGTCCATAAAGAACAATGTCTTTCTCTTTAATTCCAACAATCGCAAGATTTTCAAAAAATTGTGTTGCCTGTTCGTACTTCGGCGAAACGCTGAGTCCATTTTTATTTATAAATTCTCGACAACCCCCTGTTCTTGAGACCAAAGCCAAGCCATCATCAGAAAATTCTTCTGCATCACTGAATGAAGGTGATATCACTACTCTGCCAAATGGAGTCATGTATCCACAAAACGTTCTACCGCCGCGCATTGTCTTGAAACGAATGGGATTGCCTTTACCGGGATTGTGAATCCAGGCATCTGCCGGAGCATCAAATCTTTCCCCAGTTTTTGAATTTAGTATGAACAATAAGGTCGTTCGCTCAAGCCTATTGCCTTTAGAGATTGGGAAAAATTCTTCACAGGGATCAGTGATTGCTTCGAATTCAGGTTCTAGAATGATTTCGCCGTTTAAACCACATAAGCCAAAACCTCTAGTACTGTGAATTTCCATAATCGTACCGGAGGGCAGCTTGCCTGTATTTTCATTGCTGTTAGTTGAGCGCGGTAAATAAACGTTCGACAGCGTGCAATTTGCTGGGAGCTTGATAGAAATTGGCTTTCCGTCTTGGTCAACGATGGTGCCGTCGTATGAATACTTCATTGGATGGCTCTTATCCATTTTTTCTAAAAAGAAAAAACCGTTTGAAAGTTTTTCGATGCGGTGGTATTCGCACGGAATAATTGCCTTGCCGACACTGTCAACAATTCCTATTTTCTGAAAAGCGCTTACGCTGGTACCGAAGAAAAACACCGCAGACACTAAAAGTATTGTCAGATTAAGGTATGCGGTTCTGCTCATTTTCACGAAATTACTTTTTGGGAAAATCATAAATAACATTCTTGCACAGAACCCACCCAGTTAACGCTTACACAAATATTCTTGAATCATTGTCGAGGTCTGAAGTTTGTTTTTGCCATTGTATGGAACTATAATCTCCTATCAATGATGCTTCTTCGTGAAAGGCAGCCAAACTAATTCCTGATGAGGTTCGCCACCTATGGACCATTCAACATTACTGGAAAGCGGATGGCGCGAAACTCGCAAAACGATCAATGGTGTGTCGCTACACATCGTTGAGGCGGGCAACGCAGGTGACCCGGTCGTAATTCTGGTTCATGGCTTCCCTGAGTTCTGGTGGGCGTGGCGGCACCAAATTACGCCGCTGGCAAATGCCGGCTATCACGTCATTGTGCCCGACATGCGCGGCTACAACCAAAGCGATGCACCTCCGGAGATTTCTGCCTACACTCTCGACACGCTTGCAGCAGACGTCGTTGCGCTTGCTGGCGCGTACGGCGCCGAGCGCTGTTATATTGTCGGTCACGACTGGGGCGCCGTGATTGGCTGGTGGGTGGTGGCACATTATCCAGAAAGATTTCACCGTGCGGTTTTGCTGGACGGACCGCACCCAGACGTTATGCGCAGACAGGCTTTGAAGCACCCTTCTCAAGCGCTGCGCAGCATTTACGTGGCGTATTTTCAATTGCCATGGTTGCCGGAAGCAATGCTAAGTCGCAATAACTTTGCAGCGCTTAAGTCGAAAGTGAAAGAATCAGCAAACGCGAATGCGTTCGAGGAGGGTTCGCTAGAACGATACGCCGAAGCCTGGGCTCATCCTGGTTCGTTGACAGCGATGCTCAATTACTACCGCGCACTGCGCTACAAAACCAGCTCTAAGGAGCCTACTCGCGTCTCCACGCCGACTTTGATCTTGTGGGCGGAGTACGATGCGTTTTTGGAACGACACGTAGCTGAAGCGAGCTTAGAGCTGTGCGAGAATGGGCAACTGGAATTTATAGAGGACGTAACTCACTGGTTGCATCTTGAGAAACCTGCACTAATCAATCGGAAAATAATTGATTGG
>JACMKL010000634.1 GCA_014380105.1 Candidatus Melainabacteria bacterium | reverse complement strand
GCCTGGTCGTTTTGTTTGGTGGAAACTTGCACTTGCAGGACGCCTAACTCTTTACCGGCTGTAAGAATTTTTTCGTTGCGCGAGCGGACACTTTTGATTTCGTTTGTATCTTGTTCTTGCTCGCGACCGTTGAAGATGTGGTCAATGCCTTCCGGTCCGTACTTCTCTAGAAGCTTTCCATTTTTATCAAATAAATGAATGGTGGCGCCGATGGTGGTATCAGTCTCGCGCGCACGTTGGGCCCAATCGGCGAGTGACGGCCTGCCTTCATTCATGCGAATGGATGGTCGAATTTCGGAAAGTAGGTTGGCCAGTAAGGTTTCGTTTGAGCGGGTCAGACTCGAAGAGAACAAAATATAGAATGCGGTGGCACCGATTAAGTGCAAGACCAGAAATAAACACATGAAATAAAGCGCAAGCTTTAAGCGCATCCGCTTAAGCATCGTCCAATCCCAATTTATAGCCGACGCCGTGGACTGTGACGATGACTGACTGTTCGCCCTCGCCGTCGAGCTTCTTGCGCAAACGTGTCACATGACCTCTGACCGTGTCGTGATGCGCGCCAGTATCCATTTCCCAGACACTATCCAAAATCTCGTCTGCACTGAAGACGCGCTGTGGGTGCCGCAGTAGAAATTCCAATAAGCGAAATTCTTTGGGCAGTAAGTGGACTTCTTTGCCACCTTTTAGGACTCGATGATTTTCAATATCGAGTTCAATATCTCTTATGGAGAGAGTCGTATGATGTTCTACAGAAGACCGTCGCAGTAAGGCTTTTACACGCATGGCTAGTTCTTTTAATTGAAATGGTTTTGTCAAATAATCGTCTGCGCCAGACTCAAAACCAGCCGCTTTGTCTTCGAGAGAGTGCCTGGCTGTGAGCATTATGACCGCAGCGTTTCCGCCCGCTTGCCGATAACGTTTGCAAACTTCGATTCCGGATAATTCAGGAAGCATCAAATCCAAAACAACGACATCAAAGCTCGTGCTTTTCATTTGCGCAAGCGCTGAGGCACCATCGTACGCTTGCTCTATGAGATGATGATCGCGTCTGAGCCAGTCGGCGATCAGCTTCGACAAATCTTTTTCGTCTTCAACAACAAGTATGCGCGCCAAGAAATTTCTCCGTCAAAATAGAGAATGACTCAGTCTTGAGTCGTCTTCAAGGCGTCATGACCGCGTTTTCCTGATGCAATGTCGATTACTTGTTCAAGAGGGGCGACAAAGATTATGCCATCACCATCCTGGTGAGTTCCGCATGCTTGAAGGATAAGCGCGATCAATTGTTCAACGTGCTCGTCCTTAACGACAATTTCAACCCGTGAGCGCGGCACCAAATATTGCGGGTTATCCATATCGGGCTTGGCAGAGCCTTGGGATTCGGTAACTGTGTAGCCGCTAATTGGCGCCTTGAACAGAGTTCTTGCCAATTTGTCGATTGTAAAAGGCTGCACAATTGCAGTAACAAGCTTCATCGCTGGTTTCTTTTCTTCGCCTTGCCCAAATTTGGTTTTTTCCGTAACCGGCTCTAGTCCTGTGTACGACCTGGATGCTATTGATGCTGTTATTCCGCTGTTCATCTTTCAATCTGCTTTAGGATTTGACCCTGAAGTTGCAAGCTTCCGTTTACAACCACTACTTCTCCGCGTTTCAGTCCCTTCAAAATTTCTATTTTGGGTCCGAGTTTTCGGCCTGTCTCTATCAATCT
>JACMKL010000633.1 GCA_014380105.1 Candidatus Melainabacteria bacterium | reverse complement strand
GCTGATGCTGCTGCAAAACCAGCTGCCGATGCTGCTGCAAAACCAGCTGCCGATGCTGCTGCAAAACCAGCCGCCGATGCTGCTGCAAAACCCGCTGCCGATGCTGCTGCAAAACCCGCCGTCGATGCTGCTGCAAAACCCGCTGCCGATGCTGCTGCGAAACCAGCCGCCGATGCTGCTGCAGAACCAGCCGCCGATGCTGCTGCGAAACCAGCTGCTGAAGCTGCCGCAAAACCAGCTGCTGAAGCTGCCGCAAAACCAGCTGCTGAAGCTGCCGCAAAACCAGCTGCTGAAGCTGCCGCTGAAAAGCCAGCGGCTGAACCAGAAGTCAAAGTAGAAGAGACGAAAGCTGAAGAAGCTCCCAAAGAGCCAGCCAAGGAAGAAAAACCTAAAGACGGCGAAACTCCAGCGAGCTAGAAATTTGTTGTAGCTCTCAATAGCTAAGGTAAGGGACAAAGAGGGGATTATGGAACAGTACGAATTGCTCAAAGGCTGGGCTGAAACCAATATTGAGAGCACCATGTTCTACATTCTCGCCATGATGGCGATTCCTTTTGCCTATGGAGTTATTCTCGATAAAGCCATCATCAGAAGTGGTTTCTTACTGATCGGAGTATTCGGCTCTATCTGCGGATTATTCTTGCTCTTGCAAGCTCAGTTCCTCGCGCTTGCGCAATTGATGATTTATGCCGTCGGTATCACGCTCGTGATTGTCATTGCTTTGATGTTAACCAATCCGAGAATGGAAACAATCAGACAAGCAGAACCTGCTTCGCCAAATCAACTTGGAGCCTTCATGGTGGCAGTTGGTTTGTTCATGACCATCTACCTTTCGGTCAGACCTGAAACATGGAATTTGAGCAGTGAAAATTTGGATCCGGCTAACGTCGAACTGATCGGTCGTGCACTGTGCACAGACTATTCTCTACCTTTTGAATTCTCGTCTGTTTTATTGCTCGCTGCTCTTATTGGTGCTGTCATGTTGGCGAAAGCTGACAAGCCGCGCAAGAAAGGCGAAGATGATTTGGAATACTCAGTTGTGGACGGCAGACCCGCCACTGGCGACAGGCATGCTGAACATGAACCTGTAGGAGCGAAAAGGTAATCACGATGACTAGCGCTACACAACCTATTATCAATAAACAGTCTGACTCGACAGCATTAGCTTTCGCAGTTGCCTACACGATTATCACATTCTGCATCGTTGCGGCATACGCAACCGGCTTCCTTAACGGTCTCTTGCTTGGTGCAGGACTTGGTCCGACTCTCGAATCCTGGCAGTTGAAAGACTATACCGAACTGATCGCTTTTGTGATGATAGTAATCCTGGGCTCCATCGTCGCTCTGATGGGTGGACGCACTTCTGTCGTAATGGCAGTTGGCACCATCGGTAGTTTCTTTGCTCTCACCCTAAATCAGCATCCATTGATTCAGTACCTGACTCTGGCAGCCGTGTTGTTCGCCATTGGCTTGTATGGAATGGTTGTTTCACGCAACGCTGTACGTGTGTTGATGTCGATTGAATTGATGCTGAACGCCGTTAACATCAATCTGGTTGCTTTTGCCCGCTATGTTGACCCAATTCACATCAAAGGTCAGATTTTCGCCATCTTCATTTTGACCGTTGCAGCTGCTGAAGCCGCAGTCGGTCTGGCGATCGTGCTTTCAATTTATAGAAATACTTCCACTGTGGACATGGAGCGCTTCAACTTACTTAAGTGGTAAGTTTGCCGAATCCTTCAGCTGCTTGTAGATTTCATTTGCTTCTTTAGTTTTGTTCGACTTGTATAAAAGGCGAGCATACTCTTCCAATATTTTCCGCTTTTGCTCAGCGGAAATATCCGCAGACTCCATTGTGGATGCGCGTTTCAACGCTTCTTCCGCTTCTGGTAGTCGTCCATTGACTGAAAAGACATGGCTTAAGTCGACCAACACTGCCTGCGTTTTTGAAGGCTTTTCCGTATTCTTTTCAAAAATAGCGAGAGCTGCTTTTAAATTTGTTTCGGCTTCTTTGTAGTCATGCAATGCTGACGAACACTTGCCGGACTCTTGAAGTAGTAGGGCTGTTTGCTCACTTTCTACGCCAGCAAGTTTTTTACTTTCTTCTAGTTGAACTTTAAGACGATAGAGCTGTTCGCGTAATTGCGACTCTCGCTCTTGTAGTTTTCGATTGATTGCCGTGTCGACATCTAGCGGCTGCAGCGTAGAGCCACCGGAGCTAATTTTAAATCCACCTTGTGGAATTGGAACGCCGTTAAATTGCATCTTTGTGACTGTCTCGCGGGTCGGACCGGCTTCAAATGTATACGTGATGACCAGCCGTTCTCCACAACTTTCTGGGAGCGGAGCAAAAGGTGCAGCTCTTCTAACAGCGGCAAGCCCAGCATCATCGACGAGTTTATTGCCGGAAGATTTTGAAATAGCAGCCTGAGCTAGCTGCCCTTGTTTATTGATAGTGATCGAAACGACAACGTCCATATTCTTTGCCACTTTGGGGCTGGACCAGGTGCCGTGCACCCGCTGGCTGAGCACTTTTACATATGCTTCGTTGTCAGCACGGAGCGTTGGGTTGCGGTTGCCTGCATTGAATTTGTAATTAACTGTGAGTCCATTGGAAAGATTGGCTGGAAGAGCTGGAAGCTGCCCAACTGTTTTTAGCGAACTAATCGTCGCTGCATCAAACGCCTCATCACCTGATGGTTCGGTGACTTTTACATCTTCGATTTTTCCATTTGCTGCTATGGAAATTGCAACTGTGATTTTACTTGCAGTTGTTTGAGTCGGCGGCTTCCAGGCCTTTTCAATAATTGGACGCACAGTCGACATATATTTTTCAGTCAGGTCAATAGGTGCAGTCGTTTTTTTTGCTGATGAGGGCTTACCTGCGGGCGCTGTTTTTGGCGCTGGGGCGGCGTAGACATTCGCG
This sequence comes from Candidatus Melainabacteria bacterium, assembly GCA_014380105.1. GTDB lineage: Bacteria > Cyanobacteriota > Vampirovibrionia > Obscuribacterales > Obscuribacteraceae > QKMZ01. The sequence goes on along the minus strand of JACMKL010000633.1, from coordinate 3,439 downwards.
CCCGACCCGCTGACGATGCCAATCACGAGGGACATGGCGATTTTAATTTTGAATTTCATTTATGCTCTTGCCTAGACAACAATAACTTCGGAACCACAGCTGATTTGATAAGAGCCTTGCCCATCTGATTTTTTACGTAAGACAATGATGTCTCCATTTGAAAAATCCAATTTCAAATCTTCGTTTTGATTCATCGCAAAAGATTGGATTTGGCTGTGTAAAAGTCTAAAAATGGCAGGGTCTTGAAGAACGTTGTTAGGGCTCCAGATCTCGAAGAGAGGGGCGCTTCCGGATGCGTATTCAATGGAGCAGTGAATTGAGATGAAGTCTGGATTAAGACTAAAAACAACTTCTGATTTCCCAAATGCAATTTGGAAAAGTTCTTGCCCTTTCAGAAATGCGAGCTCTGTAGCAGAATTGTCATTCATTTTTTTTCGTTGACACCTCGGCGCTATTTTTACCCTTCTTCAATGTTTTACTTTTAGGCAGTTCTGCTTGAGCATACTCCTGGCTTAACAGTTCGAAGGCGCGATATCTGATTTTTTCAATATTCGAAGCGCGTTGATAGATTTCTAACGCTGTTTTAGCAAGCGGAATGTTGGTCCCGCTATCCTGACCAATTAATTCTTGCATCTCGTCGAGTGACCTGTTGATGCTAGTTATGTCACTTTTCCAAGTTTTCCAAATCGGATTTATTTTGGCTTCGATGTTTGCCGGCACTACTCGCGAGTTGGTATCGACGTCATGAATGTCATCTGTGAGCAATTGAACAATCGGCTCCAGAGTATTCATGTAATAGATTAGCCAGTCTTTTCTCGCCTCCATGTATTTCGCTTTCTCATTTAACATGGTGGCATTGATGGCGGTTGGCGAAACATGCAGAGCTTGACTGCCAGGTTTGATCACTATTCGAGTCGCTTCCAAAAATAAATTGACCGCTTGCTGTTTGACCTGACCGACACTCAATCTTGTGTCTCTCAAGTCGGAGAGCATTGCTTCAGGTTTGAGCTGTTCTTTGTCATCAACGGTCCGTCTGCGCAATGTGATTTTGTGTTCTGATGATCTAGCATTTTCTTTGCTAGTTTCACCCTCCTCGGCACGCACAGGACCAGGAATTGAGGATAGTGCTACTAGAACCAACGATGCTGCTAAAAACTTTGTATCCATGCCAGTTTCCTTAAATCACAAAGAGAAAGAATCAGCGGTCAAACCCTTATTCGGTTCGAAATTTTGAAACAGTACAACGGCATGTGGAATCCCTTTTTGAAAAGTATGCCAGCCTATTGGAAGTTTCGATTCATTACCGATAAAAAATACTTCGGAAATTGGACTGTCCGCAGCCGAGCTTGTTTTCAGCACAACCATCGTGACCGGTTCCGAGAATAATTTCAGGTTAAGCGCAGTAGCGGAAGTGGCTAGTGTGGCACCACTGGCGATACTGCTAGACAATATTCCGAATAAAGAAGAGAAGTCACTATTTGCAAGGCTGTATCCAGTTGGGAGTTGCAGTGTGCGTGAGTCTTCTTTCATAGTGATTTTCATAAAACTGAGAGCGCCGCCGCCAGCACCGCGAATGACTCCATTTGGTTCTCTCACCACAATTGAACCGTTTCGATAATCTTTGGACTTAATTACAGCCTTAAATAATCCGCGAAATTTGTACGAATAATCGGCGCCGCCATAATCTTTCCAGACATTATTTTTACGCGTAAACAGCCTGCACATGCATCGATAGTCACGCAATTTATCTGCTTGCGCTTTCAATGAGCTGACATATGCCTGACCGACATTGTTTTTTGCCAGCGTGCGGATGGTGTCGATGTCAGGTAAGCCTGCTTCAATCTCACTTTCTGCAACGGCCAGAGCCGATGGCGCTGAAATTGTTAAAGCTGAAATGACGGACAGAGCCAACCCGGCTGTAGCAGTTTTGTAGAACGACATTAAGAGAACCAAATAGGTAACCTTCGAGCGTGCGCCCGAAGTGTCTATTTCTAGCACATTTTTCCTCGCTCCCTACCCTATATAAGGTAGCCAAGATAAATGGCGCAACGAAACGCCCTACTTGTAAGAGCAAGTATCGAAATTTGTAACTATCCGGAAATTAAAAGTCTAATGACGACCCTGAAGAGCCTGGCGCAAGAAGCCGATGGCCCAATCATGCAGTTGATTCCAGCCGACGCTTTTACGCATCGCTGTCATTCGACGACGCTTTTCTTCTACTTCCATGCCTAAACTCTGGGATATCGCGTCTGCGATGGCATCAGCGTTGTGGGCATCAATTAAGACTGCACCTTGCGATAACTCTGCCGCAGAGCCGGTTTGCCTGCTTAAAATCAAGGCGCCTTGTTCGTCGTTTCTGCACGCCACATACTCTTTGGCAATGAGATTGAGCCCGTCTCTAACTGAGTTGACCATCAGAATGTCTGCGGCTTGATACCAGGCTGCCAATTCTGTTTGATTGAGATAGCCATTGATTTTGATAATCGGCTGCCAACCGTCGGAGCCAAAACGAAGATTGATTTTGTCGATGGTTTGATCAACTTCTACTTCATAAGCTTTCAGATTCGCGTCTGCGGTTTTGGATGAGTGCAGTAATTGGACGTAATGAAAACGTCTATGCCAGCTGCTCTGTCGTTCGAGAAACCGTTCGATGCCCTGCAGTTTTTCCACAACCCCTTTGGTGTAATCAAGGCGATCGACACCAAGCAGAATTTGATTGGCGAGACGATATTTAACCGCCATTGCTTCCGCTTTTGGACGGCTAATGCGGGCAAGGTTTTGCCACAAACCAATATCCAAACCAAGAGGCATAACGACTACGCGTGTATTTGTGCGACGTCTGCGCACTTCCATTTTTAAAACATCAACCTGCGCATTCGGAAACAGCTCTTTTACCGTGTTTAAGAAATTTGTTGCGTACTCAGTTGTATGAAAACCAATTAGCTTGTTGCACAGAAGAGATTCTACAAGCTCTTTTCCGATTGGAGAATTGATAATCACTTCTGGTTCTGGCCATGGCACATGCCAGAACTGACACGTAATCAAACCAGCTTGCATCGACATCAATGGGGCAGCTAGCGGAACTTGATAATCGTGCAACCAGCAGAGGGTGGGGAAACTTTCGGCAGAGACACTCAAGGACTCAGAGGCGACTATCTCGTTGACCTGGCGGAAAGCTTTCCAGTTTTCAATGTCGAATTGCGCTTTGTCTGTCAAGCCATGCAAGAGAGGGTACAAATATTCGTCTGCGGCTTTGCGATGTCTTTCTGCCAGCTGAGGTGAGATTTTAGGAGAATAAAAGGAAAAGCCGGCGGGTGGGTCATTTTCGTTGGAAGGCAACGAAGTCCCTTCAATGGCAAACCAGTGCACTTTTGTACCGAGGCGTTTGACGACAGGCTCAAGGCTCTTGGAGACGCCACCAGATTGTCCTGGTCCATTG
>JACMKL010000632.1 GCA_014380105.1 Candidatus Melainabacteria bacterium | reverse complement strand
TTGATTTTGAAAAGTTCAATTTCGTACCGCTCCATCTGTAGAAGCATGTGTCGCATATTTTTTTCAATCTGGGCAATTGTTTCATTACTTGCCTCTTTCAAAATTGCCTCGAGAGTGTCCCATGCTTTATGTCGAATCTTATTGTCTTGTACAAAAGAGAGACCAGTGATCGAGTAGACATAACCAATTTCTTTCGTTTTTGCGACTTCATCTAATTTTGCAAGCACGGCAGGAGCCGAGAGTTTATTGCCTTTACTCAAATATTGCCAAAAAACTGAGTCGAAATCGGTCATAATTTTTTTGATGACACCGCGCCTGAAGACCTACACTTATCTTTCCCGAAAGCTGCAAGGTTTTTCGGACGATCAGGTATATGCCTTATTATTAACTGCTGTTTCGACTCACACGGGTATTGGTGGGGCAGCCAGCGCTATAAATGTTGGACGAGACAAAATCTTTGCAAAAACGATTCCATTGACTGATCCGGAGCGCAGACACGAAAACATTGGATCAACCGCGAATATTTTCGAATTACCACTGTTCTATCAATATAGATTAGGATCGACTGGGTTTGGTGCCTGGCGTGAACTCAAGGCTCATCAGATTACGACCGAATGGGTCTTAGCTGATAAATGTTCTTCGTTTCCGCTGCTGTATAACTGGCGTGTTATACACCGCCCCAACGCTGAAGCAGATGATGCGGATAAGGCAAAACAATTGGATGAGGATGCTCAATATTGGGATAATAATCCGAGAATTCGCGAACGATTAACAGCAATCAACTCTGCTTCAGCGGAATTAGTTTTGTTCCTTGAGTATTTTCCTTCAACACTATCGGTGTGGCTTGAATCTCAGCTGAAGTGTGGCGGAGAAACGGCTGATAAGGCTGTTTTAGCGGTTGATGATGAGCTGAGAAAGATATGTACAACGATGGAAAAGCACAGTTTTTCTCATTTTGATACACATTTCAATAACACCATGTGTGATGGCAGTCTCTACCTTGGAGATTTCGGTTTAGCTTTGAGTTCAGATTTTGACTTGGCCGATAGCGAAATTGAATTTCTAAAAAACCATCGCAGTTATGATAGGAGTGTCTGCATCTTGAGCTTAGTTCAATGCCTGATCCGAAGCGCTTTTGGACCTGATAACTGGAAGTCTAATCTCAGACAATTTGTTGTAAATGCAAAAACTCGAAAGCAAATTTCATCTGGGCTAATTACCGCCACAATTGAAAAATATGCTCCGATTGCTCTGGCAATGTCTGATTTCTATGACGATCTAGATAAAGTCTCCAAGGAAATTTCTTACCCCGCGGCAAAATTTGAGCGTTTGCTCTCTGAATTGAATTGCGAATTTTAACTTTCTTCGCTGCAGTTGCCAGTCGCTATAGAATGAGAGGAACCTGCTTGGCGGAGTTTATCTGGCGCTGAAGCCGGGAAAGTTCTTACCACAAGCTTATCTTGGTACTTTAGTGGACGAAAACGCACAACCAGAGAATGAGAAGGCTGACGGCTGGCAGCCTTTGCCGCAGAAAAAGGACAAACAAGAGTCGACCGGCGAGCGCCTTATTCTTTCTACGACCGCGAATTCTAAGAATATGCGAGTACTGACTGACGCGGAAGTCGAAGAAGCCGCAGTTCAATCCGCTGCGACTCAAGCAGCCGAGGTCAAATCACGGCGAACACTGCGTCGCAAAGTGCCTGTAGGAGCCTTCTCGGCCGCGAATAAAGTTCTTTCGTCACTAGCATTTCTTGGTGGGTGCATCTGCGCATATTATGTCTGTAAAAACGTCCCGGCTAACATGCACGCTTTTGTTGTCGGCAAATATCCGGTTGGTGACGCTGCTGCGATGATTTTGGGCTTCGCAGTAGGTGCCGGAATTACGTATTTAGCGATTTCAATATTTTTCGATTTGATATCTAGAGTGGCGAAGCGTCCACTTCCGTAATTCTGATTACTTGTGTAGACCCTTGTCTCTGTCAATTTCGTAGAGCTGCTTAAAGTTGTCCATCAAGAGTGGCACTTTCGCTTTAAAGGCGTTTCTAAACGCATACTGGAACACAAAAGCTAAAATTCCTTCGCCTTCGATGATTAAGTGCACCGTGATTTCGCCTGGTGTTTTCTCCAATACTTCATGGAAAAAAATGAAGCGCGAACCCATCATTTTGAATTCGTCTTTATAATCCGTTGGCGGATTCCAACTAGTTATTCTGAGCGCATAGGTGTGCCTATCTTTTGTGTTTAAAACGCCCACACTTCCAAGTCCAACCGGCTCTGGAAAGGAAACATTTTCCATGAAAACGTCCCACTCAGGCATGTTTTTCCAGTCAATGAGACGCTTCCATGCTGTCTCCAGATCGCCGCGGAAACTTACGCTATGGTCTGCAAACAGCATGTTAGAGATTCCTTTGTCTTATTAGAACCAATAGGGCGTTTGTTTGGTCCACGAATTACCTTTGTACTTTGTATGTAAAAGTGAAAACATCTCTTTAGACAGAGCGGTCGTCGCACTAGTGGTCATGCCATATCTAGTGGATTTAACGCCATAGTGCAGCGCTTCGGGAAGGCGTGGATCTGACGGGTGTGCCTTTGCGTAGGCAAGAATGACTTTTGCAAAATAGTTTGGTGCACAATCAACGGTTTTCAATTTCGCTAGCTGTCCCGCAAGTTCTTTCTGTTGTGCCGCATTGATAAATAGTGGCTTGAAAGTTTCTACTTTTGCGCCATCGCCATCATTTGGCGCAGCTTCTACGGGTTTTTCCGACCACCACCAACCGCTGCTATCACCGTAACTATCATCCTGAAGTACTCCGGCTGACGCGTTGGGTCGTGCTGATGAGAAGTGGCTCATGAGATAAACGGCAGCAAATTTTTTCGCTTCTGGTGTCATTGCAGCTAAGTATTCAGCAAACATTTTTGATTTTGCTTTGTTGAGTGGCTGTGCGATTAGAGCAAGTTGTTTTGCTTCAACTTCATCTCCAATTAATACTGCGCGCACCCAGGCAGTCCACGCTACGTCGTTGCGCAAATCGGTTGGAATTGATTTCGTTGCGACCTGTCGAAGCTGACTGAGAGGCATCTTTAGAGTCAGGACATTTCCTGCTTCTTCGGTGAAGGTCGGTTTGTTTTTCCCTTTACCTTCCAGATCGGCCGCTTCGTCAGGCAGTTGAGGAATGCCACCATCGGAACAAATCGCCAGCGGGGTCTGAACTCCGAATTTCACAAATTCATTTACATCGCGCGATAGTCTCAGTCTCTGTTTTTTGATTTCATTTAGCGAGCCCGCCGGGAGATCTGCGGGAGGGGCGTTGATAACCTTGTCGAGTGCGACTCGGACTGCTTCGGTTTTGTTTTGATCTGCTTCAAGGCGATTGACGTGATGGAAAAGTATCCATTTTGCAGCGTTTGATTTATTTGCTTTTGCGGCGGCAATTACTGCATTAGCACTGGCATCGTCCGAATCAATTGCGGCAATTGCAGCTACAAGCCATTCTGTTGAATGTGTCTCTTTCCATTTATCGATGGAGTGTTTTGTACCAGCATCATCAGTTGATTGAAAGGCAAGAATCCAGTCAATTACAGGATTTTTTTTCAATTCGGCCGGTACATCTTGATACAGAACAGCATTGCCGTCATTAGAGGGATCGATGAAATTATCGAGCGTTTTTGTGATTTCTGACGCGTTATCCTGGGTTAGTTTTTGAGTGACAAGTTCTTGCAAATGCTCATTCGGCGCAATTCTCGCTGCGACGAAACTAGTCACAGCGTCAATGTCGGATTTGAGCGCAGCGAAATTTGGGTCTGCCGCCAGCTCTCGTGATTTTTTGAGAGCTTGTTCCATTAATGGCTTGTCCATTACTTTCGGCAAATTTGCTTTTCTAACCATGGCTCGAACAGCCAGATATGCTGCAAGCTGTTTCCATCTAGAGGCGCTATCGGCTGCGATTGCGTCAAATTGTTTGATTGCGTCATCGAAGTTTTGAGCGTAAAAGTTTGCTGCTGCAATTTGATAATTGCGTTCTTGTTTTAAAAATGCATCGGCGTCAGCAGGTAATTCTGTGGGAATCGTAATCACCGGAATTTTGCCTGAATATTGTGGCGAGCCAGCATTAGAAAATACCTGGTCTTGCGCAGCGGTCCACTGTTTAACCTGTTCTGATCCGATGCCATATTTTGTAATTAGGGTTTGAAGGGTTTTTGTCGCTGTTTCGAAAGCGCTACTCTGCGCGTTACAATAGGTGTTGTATTCGTCTTCCTTACTCACAGCCCTCTCGGTGTCAATCGACTTGATGGGCGTGATACCAGGAATGGTGCCGCGCAGTTTTAGCCAACTATCAGTATTTGCACTACAGCCCATGTATGTTGAGTCAAACCGTTCTTTCCATAGTGCCTCGACGCCGGACTGTTCTTCTTTCGAAAGTGGCTTATCGGCGAGATACCGTTGGGCTACTAACAAATAGGAGCGCGCGTAAGTGTTCTGTAGTATTCCCAATTGACCAACGGCGTAATTGCGCATTGGAAAATCGGGATGCAATGTATAAGTGAAGTATGGGTCGCTTCCAAACGAGCATGCTTGAGCCGGCGGCTGATAGTGCGCGGAGAAGAGGAACGTCAGTGAGAGCGCCAAGGCCGCAGTTTTTTTCATTGTTTTCCTAAAAGAGAATGAACTTCCAGAATTTTTTTATCGGTCCATGCTGTTCGAGTAAATACATAGACCCGCGCTGGTATTTTACGCTTCTTAAGCATCGGAATCATTAGCTCGTTCGTTTCTGTATCCTCAAGTGACAAGCCAAGAGACCGCTTGCAGCGCGCATCCAGAAAGTCCCCACCCTTTCTAAAATGCATTAAGACCTTTTGACGATCACGTCCAAGGCTAAACATCATCGGTACCGTTTCGGCTACCGGAAGATTCTTAATCCAGTTGTCATAAAGACACCACGAAGCAAGAGCCGTGATTGAGATTGGAATCGAGTCAGGCAATTCTTGTCGCAATTTTTCAAGCAATCGGCAGTAAAAGTTTCGCTCGTTTTGGAGTGCGTCGAAATCGATTTGAACTTGCGCAGTGTTTCTTGCTTTGGCCGCCCTAACAACCACTCTCACGATTTGATCGATTTGGGCTTCCGACAGCGTCGCTTTTTCACTTCGGTCGATATCTATTCTTATTGTTGGTTCTACGATCGTTTCATCCGGAACTCTCATCGGCTGATTGCGCCAATGAGAGATTACTTTGTCGCCTTTTACAAAAACGTGACAGCTTAAGAATGCCACGCCAAATTCTGTGCGATCTATTTTCGATAGATCTTCAGCCCTTTCCCAAGCCCAAAGAACTTTACTAGGTAATTCGGCTGCTTCCATCGAAGGGAGGGTCAGGCACAGTAGTGCGGTGAAGAGGCTGATTGCGAGACGAGATCTGATGGCGAAAATCCATGAAGTGTGATGTGAAAAGTCTAGCGAATCTGGGGGCAGATTGTGAGCTTTTGCTCAGATAAAGAGCCTTCATTCTTCGTGTCTTTCTGTTTCATTTGCCGGTTTACAGGAACGACTGACAGTTGGCTTCGTCACCACCTCAGAGAGGGACTGAGTTATGTTTTTAAATAGAAAAGATGCGGGCGCCAAGCTCGCCAGTATTATGCACCCCTACCGCGGTATGAGCGATGCGATCGTACTAGGTATGCCACGAGGCGGTGTTCCAGTTGCGTACGAATTGGCTAAGGCGCTACTTCTACCTTTAGATATTTTTTGCGTCAGAAAATTGGATGTGCCAGACGATTCTGGCGTCACCCTCGGCGCTCTCGCAAGCGGGGACACTGTGATGGTTAATCATCCGCTCGCTGCTTACTTGGGAGTTTCAAAAGACCAAATTGATGAAGTCATTGAGATTGAAAGTAGGGAATTGAATCGTTGTGAAAACGTTATGCGACGTGGCCGCCAGGCACATAATTTGAAAGGAAAGCATGTAATTTTGGTTGATGATGGACTGGCTACAGGAGCTTCAATGCGAGCTGCAGCTGTGGCAATACGAAATTTTGAACCTGGCAAAGTCATTGCTGCTGTGCCGATCGCATCGCGTGAATCGTTTGGCGAATTTCAGAATGCAGTGGACGAAGTCTTTTGCTTAGCGACTCCATCTCCATTCGGAAAAGTCTGTAATTGGTATGTCGATTATTCGGAAACACCGGAAAGTGAAGTGCAATTTTTGTTGGACGCTGCTGAGCGGGGCGGACTAGCTGCCTAGCTTGAATTGGCTCAGGCTGCGCAAAGTTATTGTTGATTACAAAGTCAACTGTGGAGAACCATAGTAATTTTGTATACACTCCATAGATATAAGAATTAGCCTACATAGTTTATAGTTGTATCCATAGAACGACAGCTCGACCGTGATGCGGCGCTGGCGTATTTTGTGTACCTCGTGATGTCGAGAGCAGCCATGAAGAAACTAAGCGATTTATTTGATAGATTGGTCGATGCGTTTATACAAACGCGCTGGCAAAATCGGCATGCTAAGCCAGATAAAGTCGTAAAAGTATTGCTTGCTAATCTGCGAGACAAGAGAACTACGCCTGTGACACAAGCTGAGCTGATAAAGGCTTTCTACCGACTAATCGATTTTCATTGCATGGAGCATGATTTCGTTAAGGGCGAAGACCTCTGCCATCAGCTATTGCAAGTGCAGGCAGAACTCTTCGGTGTGAATGACCCTCGGCTGGATGACACTTATGTGCGCATCACAAGAATAGTGCAATACACCAGGCGCGAAAATCAAAGGCTTTCCTCTGTAAATTGTGCGCAGGTCCTGTCAGCTTAAGCATAATCCAATCGGTTATCGCGGTTTGGGCGAAGCGGTTCGAGACTGAAGACCAAATTCCATATAAACGGGAAAATGATCTGAGCCGATATCCTCGCCGATTTTTCGATTGACTACGACTATTTCTGGTGAAACAAAATAGTGATCAATG
>JACMKL010000078.1 GCA_014380105.1 Candidatus Melainabacteria bacterium | reverse complement strand
TGCTGTTTTTCTTCAACAGACTCGACCAATCTGACGCCACAGCGTGAGGCCAGATCTCGCACTGTGTCAATGAAATCTTTGCCTTTTGCTTTCTGTTGAAAAGCAAAAACGTCGCCACCTTCCCCGCAACCAAAGCATTTAAAAATGCCTTTCTCGGGCGTGACTGTGAAAGATGGGGATTTTTCACCATGAAAAGGACAGAGTCCAGAATAATTTTTTCCAGATTTTTTGAGAACTACGGTTTCGGAAACAATTTCGACAATATTTGTGCGTTGTCGAATTTCCGCAATCACTTCCGGCGGAATATTCAATGCCCTACTCTCCTTGCCTGAAGCCCGCAGGCTCGCCTGAGCGAGCTCTGAAAAAATATGCTGACGCGCCCAAAAGCGCTTGCCGTCTTTATATCACGCTCAACGTCAGGTTTGAAGTAGGTTAAATCAATGGACGCGCCAGTTGCTAAACGATCAACCATATATGCGATCGGATACCATCGTCAAAATTCAAAATTGCAATCTGAGGTTTAATTGCAATCCTAGGTTTAGAAGATCAATCCCGGTTGGCACAACAAACCTTGGCAGGTAAATTCAGCAAATCCACGAGCGCATGCTCGGAAAAAGGTTCAAATCAATGAAAACACTGATTAAGAACGGTCGCATTGTGACAGCAATAGATGATTACATGGCAGATATTTTGATTGATGGCGAAACCATCGCAGTGATCGGAAAATCGCTCGAGATGGAGGCTGACCATATAATTGACGCGGCTGGCCGGATGGTGATTCCAGGCGGCATCGACGCACACACACACATGGACATGCCGTTTGGCGGCACCACTTCTGCTGACGATTTTGAATCAGGCACACTGGCTGCAGCGCATGGTGGCACAACTACGATTGTCGATTTTGCAATTCAGAATAAAGGTCAAGCGATCATGGAAGCGCTCGACATTTGGCACGCAAAGGCAGCCGGAAAAACCGCTATTGACTATGCGTTTCACATGATAGTCACCGACCTTCCGCACGAACGCACCAAAGATTTAAAACGTTTGATACACGATGAAGGCGTCACGAGTTTTAAACTCTTCATGGCATATCCAGGCGTTTTACTGGTAGATGATGCCACCATATTTAGAGCTATGGAATTTTGCGGCAGAGAAGGGGCGCTTGTTTGTATGCACGCTGAAAACGGCGTAGTAATCAACGAACTTGTTCAGCGAGCACTGGCAAAAGGTCACACGGCACCGAAATATCACGCTTTAACTCGTCCGACAAAAGCAGAAGCCGAAGGCGTCAATCGCGCCATAGCACTTGCTGAAATGGCAGAATCACCAGTGTACATCGTGCACTTGAGCTGCTATGACGCACTCAAGAAAGTTGTTGAAGCGCGCGACGAAGGCTTGCCTGCATTCGCTGAAACCTGCCCGCAATATCTGTTTTTAGATTATAGCTACTACGAGAAGGAAGGATTTGAAGGCGCCAAATATGTGATGACGCCTGCATTGCGCGAAAAATGGAACCAAGAAAAATTATGGACCGGACTCAGAATGAATGACCTCCAAGTCATTTCAACAGACCACTGTCCTTTCTGTTTTAAAGATCAGAAACAACTCGGCAAAGACGACTTCAGCAAAATTCCGAATGGCGGACCGGGCGTAGAAACTCGCATGAGCCTCATTTACAACGGTGGAGTTGTGGCAGGAAGAATCACAGCCAATCGTTTTGTCGAACTCACATCCACCAATCCTGCCAAAATATTTGGACTGTTCCCTAAAAAAGGCACCATTGCAGTAGGCTCCGACGCTGACATCGTAATTTTCAATCCCGACAAGAAAATGACTCTGTCTGCCAAAACGCACCACATGAAAGTCGACTACAACTGCTATGAAGGCATGGAAGTTCAGGGTGTGACTGAAGCTGTCTTATCGCGCGGAAAAGTCGTGATTGATGAGGGTAAATATGTCGGCAAAGCTGGCGACGGAAAATACATCAAGCGCTCAAGAGTGGCATTAAAACATCAGGAGCCCGAAAGCGCTTTTGTTAGGTAAGCAGCGCGCGTCTTTGCAAGCAATTTGAGAGTCAGGTGACCAAAACGATCACCGGACGAGCCTCACTCCTGGCGCAGGTTGTTGCGAGGTTGCAACATCCAGCTCAAATGTTACCTCTGATGCCATCGCTCGAAAGTGCCAACTGTTGGACACCTCAAGCCTCCTGACATTTCCCCGGAGTGATTTACCCGGACAAACGTGAAAAGCACACCAGCTGTGCCGCTCAAAGCTGCCGATTTGAGCTAAACTTCCATTGAAGGAAACTGGGGGACCGTCCATGGCGTTTAGGTTTACGAAAGAGTTCAACAAAATGATCACGGAAGAGCGCAATGCTCAGACGATGGATCTCGATCTGCTTGACACAAACGAGTTGGTCTCACGCGTACAAAATGAAGACTTCGCAGTCGCAGAAGCGGTCAAACAGGCAATTCCTGACATTGCAAAAGCTGTGGATATCATCACAGAAAAACTTGCTGCCGGCGGACGCTTGATCTACTTCGGAGCAGGCACCAGCGGTCGCCTGGGCGTCCTGGACGCAACCGAATGCTCACCGACTTTTGGTATCGACACAGAATTAGTGACCGCCCACCTGGCAGGCGGTAAAGAAGCAATGTTCCGCTCCTTCGAGAATGCAGAAGATTCGCAAGAGATGGGCACCGATGATGCTGTCGCAGCTAAAATCACAGCTGCCGACGTTGTAGTAGGTATCACAGCTTCTGGGCGTACACCTTACGTTGTGGGCGCTCTCACCAAAGCCCGCGAAGCTGGCGCTGCCACCATCGGCATCGTCAACAACTTCGGCGGTCTGGATGGCTTGTGCGACGTCACCATCACAGCAGTAGTTGGCGCTGAAGCGTTGACCGGCTCGACCCGCATGAAAGCTGGTACGGCCCAGAAGATGATCTTGAATTTGCTGACGACATGCACAATGGTGCGTCTCGGCAAAGTATTTGAAAATCTGATGGTCGACCTCAAGCCGACCAATGAAAAACTGCGCGAGCGCGCTGTTTCTATCATCTCTATTCTCGGCGAAGTTCCGCGTCATATCGCAGAAGGCGCCCTGGTCGCATCGCAAAACCGTGCCAAGACAGCCATTCTTATGACTAAGAAAAAGCTCGGACGCGCTCACGCCGAAGACCTTCTCACCAAAGCCGGTGGCTCATTAAGAAAGGCGCTTCTGGCACCAACTCAACTAGATCAAAATCCAGAAAAACAAACCGCTGAAAGTGCTCCACAGTAACCAGCCGGTAAGTTTACAAGCTAATCAATGATAGAAGGCGGCACTCACTGTGTCGCCTTTCTTCTTGTTCAAAACCGTCTGCAGTGAGGCTTCTACGGTCTGTCTGCAACAGCGCTGCAACAACCCCTGAATAAGATACGAACTGCAATGTTCATGCTAACTTCACGCTCCCTATTTTAAAGTTGCCCTGAAGTGCGGAAAGCTCTTCAGGACGGGATTCCAGAGCGCGTTGCGTATCTTCGGTCTCTCTAAAAGGCATTTGCCCACACCCCCCTTACCAAAAGAGAAGGCATAATGGCTGAAATCACGGCACCCGCACAGGCTTACGTACCTGAAGGCGATAGACGCAAGGATTCTGTCGAGGCGACTTCGAAAGAGCGCGCAGCTAGTAATTGGGAGGAAATCTCCAGGCAATGCTGGACATCACCTGATGTTTCTAAATGCGCATTTTCCCCAGAGATGATGCGCGCGAAAGCTGAAAGCGACCAACAAACTCTCCTTGCTGGCGGACGCACACGCGACATGATTTCAGGCTTCGGTCTGGTAGACGGAGCGGGAAGTATTGAGCGCACCAATTTCAAACCTAATGACGGAAAAGGCGGCGAGAATAGCGCAAAAGCCCAATCGATTTTAGACCGCAATATACCGGCAGAACAACGACTTAAGACAGTCAACGAATTAGTCAAAGCAGGCGTCACTAGCGTGGACGTCACAACTGCCGATGGCAAACAACACAAACTCAGACTAGAGGCCATCGGCGCCGGCAAGAGCCGCGAAATGGTGCACGCTTTCTTGAGCTCAGAAAACGGCAAAGGCTCACCACTTTTGCGTGGCATCATCGACAAAGATGGCAGCGTGGAGAAACAGCGAGACAGGAAGGGACGCCAGGTCTCATTCGAAGGCAGCGCAGCGTCTCGCATTGAAGGCGGCACCAACATAAAAGGCGCCCAAGTCGAAAAAAGAGAGCAGCCACATCACCATCATAATCATGATGAAGAGGAAAAACCTGTCCAGCGTCAGCGCGAAGAAAAACAGAGAGATAGTGACCAGCGCCTCAAACCGCTGCCTGACCCAAAAGAAGTTGTGCGCCAAAAAGAACTCGAGCAGCGCAGAGAGCGAGCTGAGCAGCCAGACGCGCTGAACGGAAAGGCAGCTCGAATGCTTCAACCAGTAACTGACCGACGCATTCTGGCGCATGTGCCGGACGCCATGTACATCGGACAGTCGGGCAAAGTAACATCAACAGGCAATCGTGCAGGAGAAACACAACAGTATTGGCTAGCTGGCGATCCAGCCAGAGCCTTTGCTCGCGCTCAAGAAATGTTGGCAGCGAAAGGTAAATCGATTGTAGTAAGCGATAAGAACGGCGCCGGACGTACTGTTGATACGCAAACTGAAATATACACTCGCAGTAATGGTGGCACATCGTTTGCAGCTGGCAGACCACTTGCCTCCAATCACGTGAGAGGAAATGCGATGGACATCTCGAATTATCGCGACCCTGATGTCTTTGCAGCCCTCAAGGCAGTCGGCTTCAGGCAGGGCGATAGCCGTGGTCCAATCAAGAATGACGAGCATCACTTCAGCTGGGGTGGCACTCCTCGTCGCCGTAAATAAGCGACAGACTTGATGTAAAAGTAAGAAAAGAGCTTCGCCTCAGTCACCGCTGGTGGTGCTTAGCGATAGCTCCATTCCCGTCCCCAAAAGTCTTTCGGCTAGATCTTAAGATGCACCAAGACCTGCTCTAGCAAAGTCTTCAGCTCTAGAGATTCAGACCCACTGATACTTTTCAAAGTATCAAACGACATCTGCTTCAAGACATTCGCACGAAGCATCCGCCGGCGGTCTACTGCAGTAATCATGTCGCAAATATTTGCCGCCACATCTCGATAGGCACTTTGCGGAAGCTTGCATATTAGAGCTTTGGATTGCTTCACCATACGTTTTGATGCTTCTCTAAAACCGCTGCTGAGTGAAATCGATGCGGCAGTTGCATACGCCTTCCAGTCCTCTTTGGCGCTTGCATCCGCCGAATCTTCGAGCGTTGGCGGAATAAAAATATTGGAAGTAATCATTTAATTGATACCAAATTTCAACAGAGTGGACCGGACTGATTACTCTGCTACTTTAGATTTGAAATGTTTTGAAGTTGTTAAATGATCAAGGCTTAACTTATCACACTTTCTGCAACAAGAACCAAAACTGTGTCCCAGTGCCCTCTTCACTATCGACACCGATGATGCCGCCGTGTCCTTCAATGATCGCTTTAGTGATAGTCAATCCGAGACCAGTGCCACCGTGGGCGGTTGCATCTTCTTTACGAACTTGTTGAAATCGATCAAATATGGTGGGGAGAACATCCGTTGGAATTCCGCGCCCCTGGTCAGCAACTATCACTTTTACGCCAGTAGCAAGAACAGTTGCAGTGATAGATATAGTGGACCCTTCTGGCGAAAACTTAATTGCATTAGAGAGCAAGTTGACAAAAACTTGGACCAACCGATCAGGCTCTGCCAAAATGTTTAGGGAAGTCGCCGGTGCTTCTATTTTGATATGTTTGTTTTCGGCAAGAGTGGAGACAGATTCGATCGAGCGCTCAATAATTGGGTCGAGTAATTCTTCAGATAGGCTCATAGTGAGCATTCCGGCTTCTAGCTTTTCAATATCTAAAAGTTCATTGATTAGATTTACGAGACGTTCGACAGTTTTTTCCGCACGCAAAAAACGCGCTTTTCCCTTCTCGTTCAGTTCACCATACGATCCCTTTTCTGCCAAAGCGAGCGTCCCCTGGAGAGAAGTTAGCGGACTGCGCAGGTCATGACTAATCATTGAAATAAATTCCGCTTTCGCCGTCTCTGCCCTAATTAGCGCCTCAGACATAGAATGAAAAGCAGTGTCTAGTTGAGCGATTTCATCGTGTCCGCTGATAGGAGGATTAAGAGCAATTTTGTCTCTCACCCTCCCGGCATTTTCGGAAAGAATAGAAAGTCTTTCAGTAATATTCTTGCTAAAAATGAGGGCGAGTGCGATTGTCAGCCCAATGTTGAATACGATTGAGAAAACCAGCGCCTTCCAAATCAAATTATTCTTACTGTCTTGAATCTCATCCACACTGGTGCGATAGCGCGTGCCCCTTGTGATTTCTTCAATTTCCTTTTTGATCGAAAAGTAATAGTTTCCAGTCAGGTTGGCAATTTTGGGAAGAGCATACATTGAATTGCCGTGTTCCAGATCAGGAAGTGTGGAGCGCAACTCATGTCTGATCTGGTCAGCATAAAGTTCAAATTTTCGAACTCGAATATTGACGTTCGGCATGTCTGAAGTGAGCTTCTTCAGCTCGTTAAACATGACTGGAATTTGCTGATCATTGAATTCGTATTCTTGCTTGTAAACGGGATTTTTCTTCATTACGTAAAAGAGCAATGCCATTTCACTTTCGATAATATGCTTTGAAACATTTCCAAGCCGCGAAACTATGCGCTGTCCGCGCTCTGCCAGTTTTTCTTGCTGTTGCGCTTGAGCCAAAAGACCAGCCAATACAAATACAAATATCAATTGAAAAATCAAAGGAACTGATATCAAAATCAGCCCCTTGTGTGAGAGTTTCAAATCTAATTGCAAGTGTCGGCCTCGCAGAATTTCGACGTCGCTCACAACCCTTATGAACAGACTTCCGAAATTATACTGAGTACAGACGGTCGATGAGACTTTCTAAAATGCCAGTTCGAGCTCTGGAAAGCCAAGAGAATTAAGATCGGTGGATACTTTCGGACTTTTCTTCCCAAATTTATGAGCCTCGAAAGCTTCCTTGAGAAGATAAATGCCAAGCCCTGCTAGTGGTAAGTTTGAGCCTTCTGCCTGAGATGAATGGCTTACTTCTTCCAGACCAAGAAGTTTAATTGACAAGTCCATAGAGACCTCCAAGTGCCGTCAGGGGCACAGAAAGCAGAATCGAGCGGCAATTGGCTAACAATTGCTTCGGTCAAATTTGGTGGGGGGACTGAAGGAGTTGCGTCCTTCGACTCTTTCAAATTACCAGCGAGTTGTTATCGAGTTGCAAAAGCGCTCAAAACTCTCACCACGTGGCAAAACTTGCAAACACCCTAAGATTTGACGTGCGGCAAACGGTGCCTTATATTTCAGAACCTGACTTAGATTTGGTATTTGATACCTATAAAGGTGAAATTCGTGGCCAAGATCCTACTGGTCGAAGATGATGTTGAAGTTTGCGAAGTGGTCAGCGACTGGTTGACCGAAGAACATCACGTTGTCGATGTAGTCAATTTGGGACAGGAAGCGATTGAACGGCTCCGCTTTGACAAGTACGACGTTCTGATTTTGGACTGGAAACTTCCGGATTTAACTGGCATCGAAGTCTGCAAAACTTTTAGAGCAAAAGGTGGAACAACGCCGGTCATCATGCTTACCGGCAGAACAGAAGTGACTGACAAAGAAACCGGACTCGATGCAGGCGCTGATGATTACCTGACAAAGCCCTTCCATCCCCGCGAACTCTCCGCTCGATTGAGAGCGCTGCTGAGACGTTCGGCGGACCTGAAACAAAATGTACTCAGCTGCGGAGATATTGTTGTCGATCCGCAGGGCTTTAAAGTCACCAAAGCTGGTGCTGAAATCTCGCTCCTACCAAAAGAATTTGCTTTGCTTGAATTTTTCCTTCGTCATCCGAATCAAGTGTTTAGCCCTGAAGCGTTACTCGACCGCGTTTGGTCTGCTGAGTCGGAAGCTTCTCCCGATACCATTCGCGTGCACATTACAAAGTTGCGCGGAAAAATCGACACTGAAGGTCAGCCCTCCATTATCAAGACTCTGCATCGTCAGGGCTATAAGCTCGAGATGTAGTCCGACTTTGTCTTCTCGATTTAGTACAGGCGCCGCCTGCAACCGGCACAGAAGACCCGCAAACCGTTGGGCTTGAAGAATTTTACTTCTGCCCATTTCCGATTTTGCGCCATATACATTTTGTCATCACTTACACCGCGATAGGCGATGTGCACAATTCCTTCGCAACAAGTCTCATCCTCCTCTGGCTTCGGAGTGACTTCTTGCGATTGATTGCGTTTAAATATTTTGAGGAAAAACTGCTTCAGGTTGTTCATTGTGTCGGACCGGAAGTTTGATTGTGAATTGAGTACCTTCGCCAACTATTGATTCTACAGTCACAGAACCATTGTGCCTGTGAATAATTTCCTCCGTAATAGCAAGCCCTAAGCCAGAGCCACCACTGGAGCGACTACGAGCTTTATCAGCCCGATAAAAGCGTTCGAATATATGAGGCAGGTCCATTGGATCGATACCAATACCGGTATCAGCAATTTTTAT
>JACMKL010000631.1 GCA_014380105.1 Candidatus Melainabacteria bacterium | reverse complement strand
TCAGTGCATGCCACCAATGATGCTCAATGGTGGTTTGGTGTAGAAGTCGGCATTGAGGTCGATGGAAAAAAACTCTCGCTTCTCCCAATTCTTGTGGCGGCGCTGATTCAGTCTGACGATGTCTCAGGACCAGAAGACCTTGAGAAGCTGAATATCGACGGTAAATTTCACGCACCACTTCCGGACGGCTCATATGTCGCTCTGCCGTTTGAGCGAGTGCGCGATCTTCTCACTATTCTGCGAGAGTTATTTGATCGCGATGCGACAGGAAAAGTAGAAGTCGATGCAGCGACCGCACTTGAGTTGGACGGCAAAGTCCTCACTTTTGCCAGTACAGGCCGACTGTACGGCATGATGAAAAAATTGCGAGACTTCAGAAAAATCAATACCGTGGAAGTTCCGAAAGGACTGAATGGCACACTGAGGGATTATCAAAAAGATGGCTTCAGGTGGTTGAATTTTTTGAGCGAATTTGAGGTGGGAGGCATTCTCGCTGACGATATGGGTTTGGGCAAAACAATTCAAACTCTGTGTCATATTTTGCGCGAAAAAGAATGCGGCAGACTGAATAATCCGGTCCTGATCGTCTGCCCGACCAGTGTTCTTCAAAACTGGGTCTCGGAATCAGCCAAATTCGCACCTGGTCTTAAGGTGCTCCCGCTGCATGGTCCGCATAGAGCAAAGCTTTTTTCTGAAATTGCAGAACACGATATTGTTTTGACCACCTATCCGCTGTTGCACAGAGACAGAAAACATTTTATGGCGCAAGAGTGGAGCACCATTGTTTTGGACGAAGCTCAATATATTCGAAACCCTGATACGAGGTCAGCTCAGTGTGCATTTAAATTGAAAGCAAGATACAGAATCTGCTTGACCGGCACTCCGGTAGAGAATAACTTGCACGACCTCTGGTCGCAATTTCATTTCTTGATGCCCGGCTATCTCGGCGATCATAAATTCTTTTCAGAAAAATTCAGACAACCAATTGAAAAAGAAGGCGATCTAGAATGCCAACGTGCTCTTGCGCGCAGAGTGCGACCATTTATGATCCGACGCACCAAATCGGAAGTTGCAAAAGAACTCCCAGCTAAAACTACAATGCTTGAATCGATAGAATTTCAAAAATCTCAAAGAGATTTATATGAGACTGTTCGTCATGCCATGCACGCGGCGGTACAAGCTGCAATTATGCGCAAGGGCTTTAAGAAGAGCCATATGATCATTCTTGAGGCTCTCCTGCGATTGCGACAAGTCTGCTGCGATCCCAGGTTGGTTGGTACAAAATTTTCCAAGACCTCAAAAGAAAGTGCAAAACTGACGCGTCTGATGGAAATGCTGACGCAGCTCGTTGCCGAAAATAGAAAAATTCTTGTGTTTTCACAATTTACGAGCATGCTTGACTTAATCAAAATCGAGTTGAAGCGCACACACATTTCATACGTAGAATTGAAGGGCTCAACACAAGACAGAGCGGCTCCGATCAATCAATTTCAAAATGGAGAAGCGTCTGTATTTCTAATCAGCTTGAAGGCTGGTGGTACAGGCTTAAACCTGACAGCCGCCGACACAGTCATACATTACGACCCCTGGTGGAATCCCGCCGTTGAAAATCAAGCCACAGATCGCGCTCATCGAATTGGACAAAAAAAGCCAGTTTTCGTCTACAAGCTGATTACACGCGACACAGTTGAAGAGAGAATTGTCGATTTACAAAATCGCAAGAGCGAAATTGCTTCAGGCATTTTCGATCCTGATAGACCAGCTTCCAGTCCAATAACTCCTGAAGATTTAGATTTCCTATTCCGTCCGATGAATGAGACCGTGCCTGATGATGGCTCGACGGTGCACTACGAAAAAATAGAGATGGTTGTCGAGGACGAGCCATTTCTACTTACGGTAGATGCAAAAGATGTCACAGCTCCTACAAATGTCAAGGTCGTTAAAAATGTCGAGGTGATTGACGCTGACGAAGTGTCCGAAAATGACCAATATAACGATGACCCATTCATCAAAGCATTATTGAAAAACGGCATGTCTCCAGCTGAAATTGCTGCCGGCAAATTCAGAAAATAAATTGATGTGTCCACAATAGCGAGCTATTATGGCTGAGCTTAGCTCAGCTCTTGATATCGCCAAATAGAGTCAGAAGGTAATATTTCGGACGCTATTAATACTGTACAAAAGCATCCATGCCATGATGACACCCTACCTGGGACATTATGGAGGGAAATCCACAATGAGACTTCCGAAAAGTCTAATTGCGACGGCTATCGTTGGTTACTTACTAAGTGCTTCGCCAGCTTATTCAGCCGATATTGGGCAAGTATTGCAACAGTTTTCTTCGAGTGTAAAGAGCTGGAACGAACTTGAATCTCGGCTCAGTGAGCTATCAAATCAACTAAATCTCGCGCAGCAAAATGGCAGTCTGACTCGAAATCAAGTCTTAGACTTTAGAGCGCAAATCGATAAAATTGGACAAGAAGAAGCGGCTGCAAAAGCAAGCGGCGCAAGAATGAGCTTCGTCGATATGTTCAAGTACACGAATCGCTTAAATCTTTTGGCAACGCAAGTCAATCAGACAATGCAAGATAGACATACGACTGCTGTCGATGTTGTCGGCTATCAAGCGCAACTGAAACGTCAAATTGCAGACGCTCGCGCGGCCAATCAATTGACGCAAGTGGACTCGGACAAATTGAATCAAGATTTGCGCGTCATTTCAGATATGGAATCAGGATTCAAAACTACTGGCGACGGCAACTTGACACCAAAACAAAACGATTTGCTGGTGGACAAACTTGATGTTGTTAAAGCGGCAATCGCTCAACAAATTGCCCAATCACAGTCTGCAATTCCTGAAATTACAGCACGCAGAGAAGCGCTGAAGAAGAAAATCATCGACAACGCCAGTCTCTTCACCGTCGAACAAGGAACATCTCTAAATTCAGAACTCGCGCAAATCGAGTCCACACAATCGAATTTTGCGTCGTCCGGAAATATAAGTGGTAGCCAAATTTATTCATTGGCAACTTCGCTCGATAAACTTGATCGACGCATCGACGAGTTAATGAATGGTCGCACTGCAAACGCTGGGTATCCTCGCGGTGGCAGAGACTACGGTCCAAGAGACGGGTATCCTGGCAGCGGACCGCGCGGAGATTATCCTCGTGGCGATGGTCCGCGCGGAGATTATCCTCGCGGCGACGGCTCGCCACCCTGGAGAGACCGCGATGGCAACATGTCCAACAACGACGGTCCGCGAGGAGATCGTGGACCACGCGGTGGTGCAGATTGGCAAAACAACAATAATCCAAACTACAATAACAGTGATTCTGACATAGCAACCGCACCTCCGCGTCGCGGTCGTGGCAGACGCAATGCCGACGGTACTCGTGGTGATGCGTCGAACAATGCTAATGATTCGGATGACCAAGCACCACTGAATACAAGTTCTACTCCAAGCGCTAACGAAACCGCCTCTGGTGGCAGCAGCGGTGGTGGCTACAGAGACGTTCAAGGATATTGGGGAGAAACATACGTCTCAAATCTCGCATCGCGCGGAATTTTAGGCGGCTTTCCAGATGGAACCTTCAAACCAAACGATCAAATCACACGCGCACAATTTGCTGCTATTGCAACTAAGGCGCTGTCAGTTCCTACCTCAGGAGCAGCAGCTTCTTTCCGCGACGTACCAGCTAAACACTGGGCAAACAATGTGATTGCGGCAGTAAGCACGGCAGGCCTCGTGACTGGTTTTCCAGACGGAACCTTCCGTCCAGAAGACAAAATCACTCGCGCCCAAGCACTGATCATCTTGGCTAAAGCACTCAAGGGTGTAAATCCAGATGCAGCAGATCTGAATGCTTATTCTGATGCTGCCGATGTTCCGGCATGGGCACAGAAGAGCGTCTCAACAGCTGCAGCCGGACACATCATCGTCAACTTCCCAGAAGCTTCGATGATTCGTCCAAATGAATTGGCGACCAGAGGCGAAGTTGCTGGTCTTGTCTATCAGACACTTCTACAGACCGGTAAGGACTTGCCGAAGGTATCGATCGGTGTGCTCAAAACCAGGAGCAACCTTCGTTAGAGCCTGATACATCATAATCTCCCGCAGAAGACGCGGCAAAACCAATTGTGTAATAAAGAAGGAGCCGTTAATGCAACGGCTCCTTTTTGTATTGTGTCCAGCGTTTTATATTTAGCAACTCACGGCTGTGACGCGTCTAAACCTGTACGAATCGACGGAAGCTTCTCTCCTAGATTCGACATCGTTTGATAGGTGAGAGCAGCAATCTCGGCGCGCGTAGCTTTCTCATTTGGCTTAATCAAGTCAGAGTCTGGATAACTAACGATGATATCTGCACTCGCTGCTTTTCTAATACTCGAAATTGCCCAGGCCGGAATTTCGCTTCTGTCTTTATAGTCAGCCAATGACTCTGCATTTAGTTGCACATTCTTTAAAGCTTTAGCAAAAACTACTAATGCCTGAGCACGAGTAATCTGATCTTCAGGACGAAATGAACCGTCCGGAAAGCCGGTCACCAAGCCTGCACCACTCACCTGTCCTATTGCTTTGACGGCCCAATAGGTTTCGGGGACGTCCTTAAAACTCGCTGACTTTGAAGCATCCGGAAGGTTTAGAGCCTTCACTGCGATTGCGGAGAACTGCGCGCGCGTGATCGCTGCGTCAGGCTTGAAAGTTCCGTTTGGGAAACCACCAATGGTGCCACGATTACACAGCTCTTTAATGTATTCCTCAGCCCAATGTCCACGCACATCGGCCGACAATGACGATGTCTGACCTTTTGGCAATACAGAGAGGGCACGTTTCAAATCATTATTCAGATTTTCGAGTTTTCGATTTAAGGCTAGAATCTCAAAGTCAGTCAAACCGTTATCTGAATTTCGGAATAAAATTTCCACAAACTGAATCTGGTCGAACTTTTTACACAACTCCTTTTGTGTAACTTCACTGATAGAGCCTACTCTGAGAGACTCGTCAATATTTTTCCTGAGTGCAAGTGCCTTATCTTCGAGATCAGGCAGTGCCGGAAGAAGTCGTTCCAATTTGCTTGAGAGACTCAGGTATTCGCGATCAAGTGTATGGACTTCTTTCTCACTGAGAATTTCATCCGAACTCTTAAATTCTGCTTCTCGGTCAATAATTACTTTTAGCTCAGCGCGAAGTGCGCTAATTCGTTGAGGCTTTAATCGTCCGTTATTTTGACAAATAGAAAGTCTACGCTCGAGGTCTGCTCTATGCTTTGCGATGTCAGGCAAAGGCTCAACCGACCTTTCTATATTCGCCTTAAATGAGTCCAAGTCAGTAGTGAGACAAATTAATTCGGCATCGTCCAGAGTGCCATCGTTTTTAAAATAGCGCAGTCGGTCAACGATGCGATCGAGAAGTTTGTGCAAGTCTTTCAAAGATGATGCCGGGAGGCGCCCTGAGTTTTCGCTTGCTTCAAGGCGCTTTTGTGAAAACAAAATTTGCTCGTCGATCTGACTTGCAGTCAATTGCCTCGCTTTTACCTTCGGTATCAAACTTAGATGGTCGACGTTATAGTCGGCACGAGCGCTTTGTTGAGAACAAAACACTCCGGCGATTACAACAAGAGACATCGAAAGGGCAATCTTCGGGGCAGTGAGCGGGACAATATTCATTTGCATCACAATTCTGAGCGGCTTCGAGCTGATTATAGCGGAACCAAGCCTGTAAAGACCGGCGCGGCATGTCAATGGCTAGTAGGTGAGAAGAGCTGCTGGTAGTCAGCATCCACTCTCTCAGGAGAGTTCTCCATAAAATCGACGTGAGGAAACGCTTTGGAAATAGACTTCAGCTGTGATGAAGTGTATTGCGATCTACTTCCAGGAAAAGTTATGCGCGCGATTTTTTGATGACTCAGCTGCATCATTCCTTTGAAGGAAATTTTTGTGTCGGCAACTGTCAGCTCCTTCAATTCTTTCATTTTCATGATGTGTGGAACGCAGGTGTCATTGATATCCGGATTGTGACCAATGTCCAAATTTTCTAGTCCAGAACATTGGCTGACATGTTTTAAACCAGAAGGTTTTAGCACGCAGCGACCGAGCGAAAGACGCTTGAGCGGGAGCTTTTTGAGATGACGCAACTCTTCGTTAGCAATCTGAACTGCCGAAATTCTAATAAATTTCAGATTTCTACAGGTGAGTAAATCAGATAAGCACTTCCCAGTCACTAATGTATCGCCGCAGGAAATTGCTTCCAGCTTTTCAAAACCAGCAAGCAAAGAAACACCCCTGTCAGTGGTATCAGATTGGTCGAAACTAACGGTGCGAAGTTTTGACAGATGCTTGACGAAGCGCATGGCATTGTCACTCATCGCTTCTTCATTAGCATCCAAACTGGTAAATTTCAGCCGGATGAAATCAAAGGCGTCGGCTGGCAATTTCAAAAGACATTCGGGATGTTGAAAAAATTTGCCGTCCGCTTCAAACAGAATAAGTGTATTCGGGGGAATCACAATGTCACCTTTGGCATGCTTCCAGAAGCGGCCTCGAATATTCGTCTCAAGGTGAGGGTCTCGGTCGACAATGCTCAATTTTCCAACGGAGAAGCCTGTCGGAAAATGGAGTATCCTGCCCGCAGATTTATTAATTGCATCAGAACCTTTGCATGCAGGAAGGCAGAAAGAGAATCCTGCCAAAAGTGTTAACGAAAGAAAAAATCGATTCATTGAGACAATTTACCTATCATTGAATTCTCTGACAAGTCGTGGGTCAGAGAAAAGGGAGCCGTTTCCGGCTCCCTCTCTTGTTTATTTTATCGGTCTACTTCTTAGTTGCCCATCGCTGTCATGCGTGGACGGAAGTAGTGCTGATATTGTCCGGCTCCTCCACCGATTTGCAAGATGATGGCGGTTGTCTTCATCATGCGGTCTGCGATTTTCTTCGCTTCTGGATGATTCGACTTGACCATCGCTTTCAGTGGAGCAATT
>JACMKL010000630.1 GCA_014380105.1 Candidatus Melainabacteria bacterium | reverse complement strand
ATGAAAAAATGCCCCGCAAGTTACTGTTGAATTCCACAGTCTAGCTGTTCACCCCAAATATGCCTTTTCAAATGTCCAAAGAACCTCACGGTGGCGAGAAAAGCTCACTTAGCAAGAGCAAAGGCTAAAAGTAGCTTCACAACCATTCATATCTAAATATGAACTGCGATAATGATCAGGTAATAAAAACCGCCCAAGACTGATTGACGGTCTCTGATTTTTAAAAACGAATGGTCTCAGCCTTCACCCAGCGAACAAGTGGGTGCAGGCGAATTCTTGTCGCAAAAGAGCCTTTTCCAACCAGGAGAGAATCTGTGTTTGATAAAGACATCAAAAGGAGCTTCGAAGTTCAAATGCCAACAACCCTGCCTAGTATTTCAATTGTTAGCAGCTACATGGTCGAGAACAAAGCTCTGCTTGCCTGGGTCGAAAGAGTTGCCCTGATGTGCCAGCCAGATCGCATTGTCTGGTGCGACGGTTCCAAGGAAGAGAATGATCGCCTCTGCACCGAAATGGTGGCACAAGGCAAACTGCTCAGACTGAATCCTGACAAACGTCCTAATAGCTATCTCGCATGGTCCGATCCAACTGACGTCGCAAGAGTCGAGGATCGGACTTTTATTTGCAGCAAAGACAAAGAATCAGTTGGACCGACCAACAATTGGATGGAGCCTGCCGTAGCCAAAGAAAAATTGGTCGACCTTTTTACCGGTTCAATGAAAGGACGCACGATGTATGTTGTGCCATTCTCGATGGGACCATTAGGCTCGCCACTCTCGCACATCGGCGTCGAGATCACTGACTCTCCATATGTAGTCGTCAGTATGCGCACCATGACAAGAATGGGCAAAGGCGCAGTTGAAAGTCTTGGTAGAGAAGGGCAATTCGTGCCATGCTTGCACTCAGTAGGCATGCCACTTCAGCAAGGGCAACCAGATGTGAGCTGGCCTTGCAATCGCGATACAAAATACATTGTCCATTTTCCCGAAACTCGTGAAATTTGGTCTTATGGTTCCGGATATGGTGGCAATGCACTGCTCGGCAAGAAATGCTTCGCGTTGCGCATCGCTTCAACAATGGGCAAAGAAGAAGGTTGGCTGGCAGAACACATGCTCATCATGGGTGTGGAATCGCCAGAAGGTCAGAAGAAATATTTTGCAGCTGCATTCCCAAGCGCCTGCGGCAAAACAAATCTCGCCATGCTGATTCCACCTAAAGCTCTCAAAGGCTGGAAAGTCACCACAGTAGGCGACGATATTGCCTGGATAAAACCCGGCAAAGATGGGCGCTTCTACGCAATTAATCCTGAGTCGGGATATTTCGGAGTTGCCCCGGGGACTTCCGAAAAAACCAATCCAAATGCAATAAAGACTATGAAAGAAAATTGCATTTTCACCAACGTCGCCCTCACAAGAGATGGTGATGTTTGGTGGGAAGGCATGACCGACCAGGAGCCGGAAGAATTGCTTGATTGGCAAGGCAAGCAATGGAAGCCAGGGTGCGGCAGACCTGCTGCGCATCCGAATGCACGCTTCACAGTTTCGACAACACAATGCCCTTCGCTCGACGAAAATTGGGACAATCCTCAAGGTGTTCCTATTTCTGCCTTTATATTCGGTGGACGCCGCTGCACCACAATTCCATTAGTTACCGAAGCATTTTCCTGGATGCATGGCATTTACATGGCTGCCACCATGGGCTCCGAAACAACTGCCGCCGCAGAAGGACAACTCGGACACGTGCGTCGCGATCCCATGGCGATGCTGCCATTCAGCGGATATCACATGGGTGCTTATTTCTCACACTGGCTGAAAATGGGCGACAAGGCGACAAAGCAACCGAAGATTTTTTGCGTTAACTGGTTTCTCAAAGGAACTAAAGGAGAATTCTTGTGGCCTGGCTTCGGCGAAAACATGCGCGTAATCAAATGGATGTTTGATCGCATCGAAGGCAAAGTGGGCGCCAAGAAAGAGGCTCTAGGCTGGATTCCAACTTATGGCGACATGGATTTTGCAGGACTGGAAACAGTTAGTCAGAGCGATTTCGACAAACTTGTTAAAGTTGACAAAAATCTGTGGAATCAAGAATTAGACCTGCACACTGAATTGTTCGATTCGCTAAAGGAGCAACTCCCGCAGCAATTTTACGTCCAGCAAAAGGCTCTTAAAGCTGCTATTGCCGAAGGCCGCTAGCGGATAAAACTGCTCCGAGCCGAAACTCATAATAGCGAAAATGCAGACTATGACGATGATAGCTGTTATCTCTGGTTGTGCTTAAGCAAATTCGGGATAAGATAGTTATATAGAATCCCGGTATCCCGCCTTGTATCAAAAATCAGATAACCTCATGGACAAAACAGAGGGCATTCCTCCCATCGGAGAACTGTTGGTCCAATGGCAGCTAGTTTCTGAAAAAGACAGAAATGCTGCTCTTGCCGACGCGAAAAAACATTCCTTGCCGGTCGGCTTAGCACTGCGTATGCATGACGCAGTCGATCTCGAACTCTTGCACAATGCAGTCACTGCGCAAGCGCTGATGCGCGACTCGCTGATCTTGCCGCAACAAGCTCGAGAAGCAATGGCTGTCGTGATCAGAAAACGTATTCAGGTCGGGTTAGCACTCGATCTTTTAGGCATTGAAGTTAGTCAGAAAAAACGCTGCCGATTGGGCGAACTGCTTCAAGAGAGCGATATCATCCCTCGCGAAGAATTGAAATCACGCCTCAACTGCGCCAAGTCTACCGGTCTCCCATTAGGTAGAGTGGTGAGCAATTTGTCGGATGTTCCACAAGACGTCATCGACCTGGCTCTGCGCTTGCAGTCGCAGGTGCGCCAGGGCGTGATGACACGCGAACAAGCCATCGAGCAAATTTATGCGGCGCGACGTTATAACGCTGTCATTTCAAACGTCAGTCACTCACTAATGGAAAAGCGAACCCAGCTTGGTCAGCTATTGTCGCTGGCAGGCTTAATTTCCGAAAAGGACGTTGAGTATGCCCTTATCATGTCGAGCGCAGAAGGCAAAGCACTCGGAGAAGCGCTTACATCCTTGAGTCTAATCAAGCCATACGAAGTGCACGCGGCACTCGAAGTGCAGCACATGATTCGCTCCAACAAAATTAGTTTCAACCAGGGACTCAATGAGTTAAAACGCCTTCTGAATGGCGAAGTCAATCAAAATGAAAGGACCGGCACACTTCAAAGTATCAGCGACAACACCAAAAGCAGCATCTCGTTTTCGTCGTTCTTAAAGCTTACGAATATTATGGGAAGCAAAAAAAATACAGATCTGCCGAAAGATTTCGCAAAAAACAATGAGGCTCGCGAGCTACATTTGGAAGCAGCATGGCAGGAACTAAGATCAGCATCGACACTGGCGTTGTCACCGGCTGAAGGAATTCATATAGACATCAAGAACATGCTGCAGAGCGCTGGCTTTATGTCCGAAAAACAAATGTCAGCGGTGCAACGCGCGGCAATGGCGTACCAATTTTTCCGCGACGAGAAATTTACGATGGAACAGGCATTGATTCAATTTCATCGCTTGCAAGATGATACCGACAACAAAACACAGTGGGGCACTCTTCCGCCCGTGCCAACGGTTT
>JACMKL010000629.1 GCA_014380105.1 Candidatus Melainabacteria bacterium | reverse complement strand
GGCAGTGCGGCAATTTTGTTTGTTTCGTCTGCTGCGCCCTCTCTCTCATCAGTGTGAGACGAGCTGCCATTGCCGTTGCCGTTCTTTTTTCCATTCGTGTCACCAGATTTGTGCGACGTTCCGTTTCCGTTTCCAGGCACAACCAGATCAACATTTTCCTGAATCTCGCGCCGCTTGTAAATCATGGCCCAGCCCAAATATAGACATCCAAGCACTACCACCACCAAACCAAAAATGCGAATGCCTAAGATAATTTCGTCTTGCTGCGCAATCATCGTGTATCCCATTCTTCTACAGAGCGCTGCTGATGCCGTGTTTAACATCACATAACTAGTCAGCAACAAGAGGTCCCAGTTGCTGGAAATCAATGCCTTCAACCTGACCGTGTATTCTTTCAGCGACGCGGGCATTTTCGTTCGCTCCGGTAACACGCTCGGTGCGCTGGTTTGAAGAGTGTGTTTGATGCCGCCAATAATTGCGCCCGCAAATAGAGCTATCAAAATCAGCACTTTCTCAACCGAAATTTCTTCGACTCTTGCCGATTTTGAAATCACAAATATCGGGACAGCTGCAGTCACTACGGCGAAAGTCATTCCTCTGGCGACGCTAGCCAGATATTGAACTGATGATGAGGACCCAGTCTTTTTCGTTTTCACTGATTTCAATGACGTAATTTCAAACTGTAATTAGCGCTTAGACGCCGAACCAAGCAGTTTAAGGGTGAAACGCACAAGTTCTTCGACATCCACAATTTCTTCATCTTCAGCGTCTCTAGCCTTTTTCAAAGCCATGTTAATTTCGGTTGCTGTATAACCCAGACCTTCCAAAATGGCTTCCACTTCTGATTCTACTTGTGATGTTGCCTTGTCGTCTGTACTTGCGCCAATACCTTTTTTGTTGACCCATTCTTCGATTTTGGTCTTGAGCTCAAGAATGATGCGCTGCGCCACTTTCGAGCCTACGCCCGGAGCCTGACTGATTACCTTCTGATTTTCAGAAAGCACTGCGTCGACGAGCTGTTTGACGCCTAAAGTGCCAACAATAGCTAATGCCAATTTCGGTCCGATGCCGGTGACACCCTGCAAAATTGCGAAAAGTTCGCGCTCTTCCTCGCTTGCGAAGCCGAAAAGCGTCCATTCTGTTTCTCTGATGACCAGTGAGACTGGCACAGTGGCTTCGTCTCCGATGGCACCTTGTGAAAGGAGTGTGCGTTTGGAAACTGTTAATTCAAAACCAATGCCGCCAACGTCCAGGACCAGGCGGTCGTGCTGACCACCAGTCATTTCTTTTGCCCGAATTTCACCTTTTAGGTAGGCAAGCATCTTTTATATCCCGCTACTGGGCCATTAAGGTGACATTGCCGCCGCTGTTGTGACCTTGCAGTAAAGCGGCGCGAGCATGAGACATCAGGACCTTACCGTCCTCGTCCATTTTATCGCCCCACTGGCAGATACCGACACTAACGGTGATATTCAATTCCATGCTATTTGCATCGAATGGTGTGTCTGAGATTTTGGTGCGCAGACGCTCCGCGACTTCTATCGCTCCTGCAGAATTAGTGCAGGTAAGCACAACGGTAAATTCGAACTCGGCTGTGCGAACGACGATGTCAGAATCACGCATCTGCCCTTCGACTATTTTTGCCAATTTGCCAATTACCGCGTCGCTCTCGTCGCGACCGATGGCATTGTTCAATTCTTTGTATTGATCGACTTCAATTACAACAATGCTGATTGGCACTTTGTAGCGTTTTGCCTGGCGAATATTTGTCTTCAAAAACTCATTTAAATACCTAGCTGTTTTCAATTCGGTGAGCGGGTCGGTCAGTGACAACTCTCTCAATTGTTGCTCTTTCAGTCGCAATTCATCGCGTAGAGATTTCTCGCGCAAAACTGATTTGACACGGCTGAGCAGTTCTTGAGGTTCGAAAGGTTTGAATAAAACGTCTTCCATGTCGGACGGCGTTTTTAAATTTTGCAGTGTCTGCTCTCTGGAGCCCAAAAATATTATCGGAATGTTGTTGGTGCGCTCGTCAGCGCGCAAGCGGTTGAAAACTTCAACTCCGCCTATCAATGGCATATGCAAATCAAGAATTATGATGTCTGGCGTCTTCACTTTGCAGGCGGCGATCGCTTTGAAACCATCATTGGCTGTGGCAACCTGATAGCCGGCTTTCTTCAACAAATCGCCCAGAGCGATTGTGTGAGCTTGCTCGTCATCAACTACCAGTACGTTTTGGCTTTCCTTCACGGCATCTTCTCGCAGGATCTGGCGTCGGATAACCGACTAAAAATGGCGGTTGTGATACCACCTAAATCGATGATACCCGCTTGCTGCTATTTTTCCACAACTTGTCAATTCGACTTGAAGTGAATAATAGGCATGGGCATGGCTGATTTCTCAGCACCTGATTCTACCGCGGCAAGCGAAAGCTTGATGGTGTCTAAATAGGGGTTAGTATCCAAACCGAACAAACCCTCCGGAACCGATTCGGCGCGAGTGATAGCGCGCTTAAGCAATTTTGTGGCGCCGACATTGTTATCGCGTCCAAAATGATAATAGGCGACAGCCGCCTGAATTATCGATTGCACAAGTTCTTTTTCATCGCCCGTCTGATTGCGCCAGAAATCTTCCAGGGTTTCGTGAGCTTCGAAAAATTCGCGTTTATTAAACTCAGTCACGCCTTTTATCAGCAAGTGATAATTGGCTCCAGTCATTTCCGCTTCGCCGCCAGAATCATTCACGCAAAATGCCTCAAGCTCGATCGATAGATGCAATTGCCACCACTTTTGCATCAGCAGGGAGTTTTTCTACTTCTGGTGCCGAAAGAGCGGTCACTTGCGACGCATCCATGAGACCTGACAAATCGACAAGTTTTGGACCGGCAAGGAGAAATATGGACGGAATGACTTTCCCAGCGTCCCCCCACTGTGAGTACGCTTCGACTAATTTATTGATTGCAGATGCTGATTCCGATGGACTGCTCACAAGCAGCTCGCCATCGCGTATTTGCAATCTGATATTGCCTGAGCGGTCTACAACTCGTAGCGCATTTAGTTCTCCTTCGGCAAGTCCAAAGAATTTTCGTGCTTTTACTTTGCCTGAGAATACTGAAAAATGATCCGTGCCAGCCTGCATCGAAACATTTGCTGGAGTGGTCTTCATCGATTCGGCCGCTAAATCAAGTTTTTCTTGATCTGACAAATCCGATTTCAGTTTATCCGTGTCGGTCACACTTGTTGCACCAACTGCGGTGGCGCGTATAATATTGGCGCGAGAATCTATTTCAACATGTATTTCAATAGAGGAGGGCTCTGCCCCCATTTTTAAGACCGCTGTCTGTGCCTCATCTCTGATTCTCAGTATGTCATCGTTGGTGGGATTGACTACTTGCCTTTCCACTGTTTCGCGGATTAATGCAAGGGCAACTCCGATGGCAGACACAACATCCGAGTGAAGCGATAGCTTGTGCGATAAGTTCATTTTTTTGGCGAGAAACGGCACGAGTGCTGCAGCTCCACCACCACCACCGACAAGAGTAACCATGGTCGGGTCGAGTTTGTTGTCTTTGATTAATGCTTCTACAACTTTCTGATTTTTGGCGCTTGCTAAATCCAATATTTGAGTGGCTAATTTTTCAGGCTCAATATTGATCTCTTTTGCCAGCGCTTCGAAGACTGCTTTCAGTGCCTCACTGTTTCCTTTTGCGCAGTCATCACCTCCAACCAACCCTAAATAATTTGATGCACAAGTAGGCGTCAGGCTGTATTTGACGGGATCTTTTGGTCCATCTCCTCCACCTTCATCAAGGCGATTTAGTGCTAAATAGTCACCTGGATCCCCAGTAAATGGTTGAAATAATTCTGTCTTGAAAGCGAATGCTTTGTCTACAAAAGCGACATATTTTACGCCAGCAATGTGCGCACTGCGAGGTCCAACATCAATTGCTTCTCCATGCGCGCCCAGTTTTACTCGAGGTAAAGAACCGCCTGCTACGCCAACTGTTCTCACATCGAGCGTGTTTGTGTAAATTCTGTGCCCGCCAATTTCACCTGAGCGTATGCGCGCTTTTCCATTTACTATGGCTGAGATATCTGTGCTGGTCCCACCGACTTCCAAAAATATTCCGTCTGAGATATGCAGATACATCATGGCTGCAGCCACACCAGCTGCTGGTCCGGACAGCATTGTCAAAATTGGTCGTTCGCGCATTGCTGAAATATCCATGACACCACCATCTGATCTCATGATCATCAGCGGCGCTTTGATTCCAGCTTCGCGTACGCTTTTTTCTGTTTTATTTGCGCTATCGAGCATGCGTGGCAGCATCGAGGCGTTGATTACTGCTGTTCTCGTTCGCACTTTTAGCCCATAGAGCTGACTGACGTCGGCACCACAAGTTGCCAGAATACCTTTAGAGGTGGCGATTTCTACTACTTTATGTTCGTTGGCATCATTGTCTACAGAAAACGCTTCACTGGCTGCAATGGCTCCAGCTCCGGCTTTGACCAGGTCATCGATGATTGCTGCAATTGTTTCGTCTTTGAGTGGATTTGAAGTGTCTACAAATCTGTGGATGGTCTTGAGAAACTTTCCGGGGGCTAATTCTATTTTTCCGACTTGCGTAGAGAGCCTTGCCATCAGCGAGTTGACACCCGATCCCATACCAATTACGCCGACTGTAGCAACGTCGCCTTCAAGTAGAGCGTTCGTTGCTTGGGTAGTGGAATGAGCGATAAATGCGACTTTCTCGGGTGCGATAGAAGCCTTTTCCAACAATAAATTAAGGGCGTCGATAATGCCTTTAGCAACACCTTCTGCTGCTTCATGGGTAGTCGGCACTTTGACTTTCTCGAGCAGCTCAAGCGACTCTGCATCAAGCGCGACTGCGTGTGTAAAGGTTCCACCCACGTCGATTCCGACACGAACTTTCGAGACTTCTTTATTTGTTTTCGATTCGCTCGCGGTCACTTTGGTTTTCCTTAACCGAACGGTACGTATTTCATGGCTACAGCAAGCGACAACCCTGCAACAGTAGCTATCCAGGCATATGGTGCGGTTTTCTTTAGTAATGTCTGAGTATCGGTGCCAAGATAGGTCGCAATCCAAATGTTATGTGTATTGGTGGGATCGCAAATTCCTTGAATTTGTCCAACCGACATTAGCATCCCCATGATGGCACTAGAAGTAAGTGTGGTGGATTTTTGGATTAGTGCCACCAATCCGCTACCCATGCCCCAGAGACTCAATGGTCCTCGGTAGAGGGCAAGCGGAGCGGCGATAGTGAAAATGATTATGTATGGAACAGCCGTTGTCGGGACTACTTGAGTGATGATTGGCGCAATCGCACCAGCAATGACCGGATGGCGCACCGCTGTAATTAGCATACCGATCCCGATCATCAATACGACTGCAGGAATAACAGAACTGATTCCGTCAATAATTGAGCGAGTAATTACTGTGACAGAATCTCTTCTCCAGGTTGTTAGGGCACCGTATACGATACCGGCAAGAAATGCTGGTATAAAGTCCCAGTGACAGACCAAAACCAGTATTAATGGCGTTATCGGAGTCAATAGTGCCAGACCGGATATTCCTTCGGTTTTGCGAACATGCCTGACGACCGCAAGAATTAGAAGCGCTACGCCAATTACGCCTACTACCATATTTGCCGTTGGGTCCATCACAGGAGGGGCTGTTTGCTGAGATGCACCATGCGAAGAAAGACCAGGTAAGAAAGCTATCTCAAGCAACACTGCCAGAAGTAAATATTTGAGGTTGTTCCAATTCTTCAATTCGATAACGAGGAAAGTCACGACAATCAAAGCCACAATTGCCGCAAATGGAACAATGAAACCAATGATGGATGGAGGGCTGAGGTGCAAAACATCTATATAGAGCTGCCAGCCGGCGATGTTGAACATGCCGCCCAGGCTGATGCCGAATAGAAATAGAGCGCCTGCTGTAATGCTCGAGATACTGAGCGAAAGAAGCGCAGGCAGGACGATTGTGCCGACCATAATAACGGCACCAAGACCGCCGAGAGTTGAGAAAAGCAAGGCAGTCACTAATGTCATTACTATTCCAAGCACAAATTGATTGTCGCCAGAAAATTCTGCAACCCAGCGGATCAGAGCTTTAGCAATCCCTTGCTTGTTCAATAGGTCGGCTAAGACTGCACCAAACATGGTCGTTGTATATGCAACATGCATTTTTACAGCGCCCTGATTGATAACGTCGGAGAGAATTTCCTTCTCAGGAATGCCCGCCAAGATCGACATCACAATAGCCATCACCGGCAGAGCTAATAATGCAGATATGCGACGGCTATACATCAGCATCGCCATGACGACAAAAACGGCAAGACATGCGATTCCGATTAGCATCTGGCGGTATATTCCGGCATTTAAATAGGGTTTTAGAACAGAGTCTATGATCTTCTGTTTAAAACTACCGTGTCAAGTGACCGGGCGCATATCGTCTGACTTTCTAAAGCTCTTTACCGTGACCTGAATCTTCAGGAGAAGCCTGAATCTCCGGTTTGACTCGGCGACTATGATTGCTGAATTGTTTACGTTGCAATGGTTCGATAGCTTTTTCATGAGCAGCAGCGGCAGGCGAAATTTGCGGAATTGTTTTTGCCTGAGGTGAAGGCTGCACTATTCTTTTTTCAGCTCCACGAAGTGGTGCATGAATCCTATCGTATGCCAAGCGATTCATACCACCCAGCATATTTGTAATCAGAGCAGCGTTTCTGGACTCGTCTTTCTTAGCGAGCGTCAGTGCAATTTTATAAAGCGCTTCAGACTGATCATACTGCCCAGCAAGACATTTTAAAAAGGCAAGATTTTGTGTCAATTGTGCCCGCCTTACTTCAGATTCGCATGGCGCCGTCACGCCATATGCAATCACTTTTGGTATCAATCCTTCCAGTTTGTCATTATGTTTGGAGTTCATATAGGAGTCCATCAAACCGTGATAAGCAGCCAGAATGTCGGATTTATTGTACGGCTCTGTTCTCGAAAGAATTGCAATTTCTCGTTTGTAATTTGCTTCGGCCGAGTCAAAATTTTCTTGCAAGTCATTTAGACTATCGCTAGTTGGATCCGCAGAATTTATATCCTTTTGCATTTTGTCGAATGCTTTTCTCGCTTCTATTAATTTTGAATCGGCATCCGCCGATAAGTCTAAAGCTGCAGCAATTGCCCAATCCGGTCTGGGCAATTCTTCTCTGAGTTGAGGAAGTAATTTGCTGACATTGTTCTGGCAGTCGTTCTGTTGATTATTAATCAGCTGTTGGTTCGCTTTACAAAGGAGAGCCAGATTAGGCAAATTTGCAGCTGTAAAACTTTTCTCTGCAAGTGCCAGGTGCTCGGCCGCTTCTACGTCTTGATGCTTTAGCCAGTAAAGCCGTGAGTCAGCAAATTCCAACATCGCTAAATCTTTTGGCCATCTTCCTGGATTGGCTCGGCATGCCGCTATAGAACCTTCTATGAATTCTTTTGCTTCCTTCAGTTTTCCAGCGCTTGCCATTCTCTTGGTCTGTTCGATGATGCCATCAGTGGTATCAGATGCCGGAACTATAACGGGGCTTATTACGTGCAGATTTTGTTTGTATTTTAGACCAGCTGCGCTATTTTCTCTCAGTCCGTTAGTGACAAAATCTAGGTCAATCAGTTGCTGCAAAGCTGCGGCAATGTGTTGATTTTTAATTGAATCTTCAATTGTTTGCGCTGAGTTTAAGGCTTTATTGAAATATTCTTCTGCTGTTTCTGTATCGCCTTTATCAAAATAGAGATCGCCATACTTCATCTGTTCCATCCACAAATTGACTTGTGGTGTGATTTTGGCTCTATTGGAATTAGCGATAGCCGCTTTTACTTGCTTTTGATTGACCTTGTAGTCGTAGAAAATTTTGCCACCAACACCAACCGCTAATAGCAAAGTCACTAGAGCCATAATCAAGATCAATTGATTGGTTTTTTTCTTCTTAGTTTCGTCATCGCTATAAGTCTGGTCTCCGGTATCGCTGGTATCGCTTAAATATCTGGTGTCTCCGGTATCGCTGGTGTTATCCAGGTTTCCATAATTCGAGCGTGTCGTATCCACAACGACCGTGGGCAATGGTCCCGGCGTTTTTCTAAATGCACTTCTTGGGCAGTGTTTTTCATAGAGCGGCTCGACATCTTCCGCCAATTCAGCCATATTTTGGTAGCGTTTGCTGCGCTCCTTGTGCATCAGTTTATTGATCACTTTATCCAGCTCCGCTGGATATTTAATATCGGGTCTGAGCGTAGCAAGTGGAGCTGGGGCGTCGTTGAAGTGCATGCCCACAGTGTCTGCGAAGTCTTGTCCCTTGAATGGTGGCACTCCGGTCAACATTTCAAAAAGGACGCATCCGAGCGAATACATGTCTGAGCGCTCGTCGAGTTTTTCACCGCGACATTGCTCGGGGCTCATGTAGAGTGGGCTTCCGAATACTTCTCCAGTTTCGGTAAGACGCATGCTGTCCGACTCTTCGACTTTTGCAATGCCAAAGTCGATAATTTTGACTACATCTTCAACACTATCGTCACTTGCTGTGACCATAATGTTGCTCGGTTTTAAGTCTCTATGCACGACACCTTTATTGTGAGCGTGTCTGAGTGCCAGAGTACACTGCTTCAAGATCGAAACAGCACGCGTAACTGACATCGGATTGTTCTTCGACATCAAATCAGAAAGTGCGTGACCTTCAAGATAGTCCATCACCAGATATGGCTCTGAACTGTCAGCGTCGCCAAATTCATACACACGAATTAGATTTGGGTGGTCGAGTTTGCTGAGGGCAATCCCTTCCTGTACGAAACGCGCGCGCGCTTTCTTGTCCATTTTTCGTTTGTAGAGAAGAACTTTTACAGCCACATTGCGCTTAAGCATTTTGTCGTAAGCTTTGTAGACAGCGCTCATTCCGCCTTTTCCAATCAAGCTTACGATCTGATAGTTTTTTCCAAAAGTCTGCCCGGGATTTAAATCACGCGTTGGAGCCGACGGTTGCGATTGTTTGACAGGCGTCACGACGGTGGAACTCAAATCGTCATCACTATCGCCCAAATTCTGAAAACCGGGAGATACTTTTAGAGTTTCCCCGGCTTGCTTGAATAAGTTGTCGTCTTTTTTATCAGTCAAAGAAAATCCAGATCCGGGTTTTTGCTGTTTGATTGCCCCTACCTTTGTGTTTATCATATGGCAAGGTCAGTCAAACTGGTAGAGGAAATCGACTGATGAGTATAGCCACCTTTTTTGTATTCCACTTTGTGCAGATCGTCCTTGTCGAGTCGATCGTAATGTGGCGACTGAAGTGGGGCACTTATCGGCATTCAGTGCTTGACGCGCTGATGATGAATTTCGCTTCAATCCTTGGCCTACTCCTTGGTTTGGCACCTTTGATTCGTGGCGCCGGACCGTTCGGATTGATGCTGTTCGGCACATATTCTTTAATGGTGGAGATTGTCACGCTGATACTTCTGGAGCGTCATCCCTGGAAAAAGGTAGTCAGCACCGTACTGATAGCTAATTTTTGCAGCTGCATTCTTTTGGCAGGCGAGAGTTTTATGAACTGGGCAGATTTTTCAGGATTATTTCGCTAAGGCAATTTTTGCGCCCCTGTGGGTCGTTGACGGTTGAGCCTCGGGCCAATCGGGCATAAAAGGGGCGTAATCCGAATCAATTGTGGGCGGCTATTTATGCTTAGAAAGACGAATTTGTCTTCCAAAACGTTGCAGAAACTCCCTGCTGCGCCTGGACTTTCAGAGATTCACCATTTTCTGAATCTGGCGATGGAACAGCGCGGACGGCAGGTTGAATTAACCTGGGCAACGCCTGATAAATTAATGGATTTTGCGCTCAATATTCAATGTCCAGTGCGAGCAGGTGATACGCAGTGGCGTCTATTCCTT
>JACMKL010000628.1 GCA_014380105.1 Candidatus Melainabacteria bacterium | reverse complement strand
TTTGAGAAAGCACCCTTGAAATTCAGACATTCTTTGAGTTCTGATTTGGCAAGCAGATGTAGTGAGAAAGCTACTCCCACGCTGCCTGCGATTGTCCATGCCAGTCCAATACCGGCTATGCCCATTTTCCAGGGACCAAGACAGAGAAAAACATCGAGCCCGCAAATCAAGACAGTCATCATCATCCATGTGACCATGGGCACGCGCGCATCACCTTTCGCTCTGAATATTGAGTTCGCCACCCAGAGTAATGTGAAAGGGATGTGACTGAGCAAATCCAGCCTGAGGTACTGCCAGCCTAACTCTTCAACCTCAGGGGCGGCGCCAAGCATGCGCACTAGAGGACGAGAGAAAAGCAGACCGATGATTGTTGAAACGATCCCGAATGCGAGCGCAAAGATGAGCGAATAACGCGCTGCGTCGACAGCGCCTTTGTAGTCGCCGGCTCCCCAGAAACGACTGACCAGCGCGGTCGTTCCGGCGGAAAGTGCAACCGCCAGCATAATCATGAAAAAGCCTATCTGCCCGCAGATTCCAATTGCTGCCTGGGTGTTCGAGCCAAGTTTTCCGGCGACCCAAATGTCTGCAAAACTGGCAATAGAAATAGTGGCCATATTGAGCAGCAGGGGCCAGGACATGTGCCAGATGGCTTGCCATGTCGATCCGTTGATGATCACATCATCTGCACGGGGCTCTTTAATTTCCTCTACTGCCGTTACCACGATAAACCTATCTATATTTTTGGTGGATTACCTAGAGTACTTGAAAGCCTCCACATATAGTAAGGGGGTAAACACGAACGTTTTTGCAGAACATGGTAGGATGTCGCCTGGTCTTCCTGAAAGGAAGCGCTTAAACAGCCACGGGCACGAACTCTGAGCAGTATGTCGAAGTCGACAAAGGCGAACGGTTTTGGTAAACCAACCACTTCACAGTGATAGAGATTCGCTTTCAACTGTTAATGTCACAGAAATTGGTCGCGCAATCACTCAATGGGTTTCTTTCGACGAGCCAGAATCCAGGCTAAAACGCTTCATCAAACGAGACGCTGCATTACTCGCGTCCGCTTTTAAAAACGGCTTTGAAGTTTCCATTTCACCCGACAAACAAGATATTCGAGCTAACTCTTTTAAATTAGTTGCTTTAGCTTTTGTACTCGAAGATATTTCGCGTTTTAAGGCATTAGCATTTAGACGAGTGACTCGTTCGTTTGAAGTCGGCAAAACACGCGGAACCGAACAAACAGCGCTACTTGACCGACTTTTTACGACATCCGATTACTTACACAGTATCGATGAAAATTTGATCGCTGGTCTCTCATCAATCCAAAAATTGTCGAAAGAAGAAGTTGGCTGGGCAAACCTCACTGTTGCAATTTTGTCCAAGATGTTTGAAATAGCCTCCGCTGTAGCGCCTGAGCAGGTCAGCGAAGTTAGCGTTTTTCTGGCAGTGCAGAAAACCATTGAAAATAATTTGGAAAAGAACTCAGACACTACCGGTGGTGAGTTAATAACAATGGCGTGCGATGCACTTTTCTCTGAAATTCATGCCTATGGTAATTCCTTGCCTGAAGAAGTTTTGCCGCTAGAATTGCTTCTAGTGGAAGGACAAACTGAAACTATATTACTTCCGCATTTTGCCAGATTACTTGGATTTGACTTGCGCAAACATCGCATTCTAACAATTGGACGCGGTGGCGCAAACCAGGTCGCAAAGCGCTTCATGCACTACAGCGACATCTCCAAGCTACCTTTAATTTGCATCCTCGACGGCGACGCCAATGACCAGAAAGAAATAATAGAACAGCATCTTCACGAAGATGATTGTCTCCACTCACTCGAAATCGGAGAAATCGAAGATACTTTTGATGTGGCAGTCTTACTCAAATATCTCAATCTTTATTCTTCGTCCATGACGGGAGAATATTCGCCGACAGTTTTGGAGACGAATGAACTAACTGAAAAAGATTTTCCGCCTCATTTAAAGCGCACACGTTCATTGAGTCGTATATGGAAACACCGTGAAATGGGCGATTTTGACAAAGTAGAATTTGCGGAGTTTATAGCATCCAATCTAACTGACGTGGACGAAATTCCTGCAGACCTGGCAAGAATTATTGAAGAATTGAAACTGCGACGGAATGGCTAAAGTCGTGTCGGACAACCCAAATGAGAAGACATCTATTGGAAAGATTGCGGGTATTGTCTCGGCAATTTTATGGGTCTTGGGATTTGGTTTGGCTTTTGTAATCCCATCATCAAGCCCCTACATGTGGGTGCCAGACGCATTATTATTGATTGGCTTCTGGCCACTTTTATATTTTTGGAAGCCGAGTTGGCCAATTCTTGTATTTGGTGTGTTGAATGTGATT
>JACMKL010000627.1 GCA_014380105.1 Candidatus Melainabacteria bacterium | reverse complement strand
TCGGCAACAAACCGGAGCAGATCGATAAACTCACAGCTGCACTTGAAGAAAAGCAAGAGGCACTTCTCGAAAACGTGAAAATGCTTGATTCGCTCTCTAAAACAATTGAATCAAAAGTCCAGATGTTACAAGAACATGTAGCCATCATAGGCGAAAAAGATACGCAACTTGCCGCTCTTTCTGAAGAAGTCGCCAGGCTTAACAAGCTCGCTTCAAAGAAATAGCTACAACGATGAAGAAGATCTGTATATTGTTAGCCATCGCTCTGGTCACGCAAACAGGGCAAGCTCTCGCCCAAGGTGAGAATTTCGAATCGGTCCTGAGAAATGTGGAAAACTTGCAAGCGGCCGGGCGTACAAACAGGGCAGTGCAATTTCTAAAAGACTCCGAACCCAAACATTTAAACAAAGAATACACAGTGAAGCTGCTTACTTGCCTCATTAATGCTGGCGAATACGATCAAGCAGTATCCTCTGCAAAGAAATGGTTACCCGATTCCCAAAACGATTTTAAGAGTTTGCTATATACATTCATTGGCACAGCTTACAACTTGAAGAAGGAATATCAGGCGGCATTGGATGCCTTCACAAAAGCAATTGAATCAAACAAAAATCCTAGCGCAGAAATAGCCAAACAAAAGATTCAGCTCCTCCTTGCTGGCAAAAAAGAAGAAGACCTTACCAAAACAATAAATTCAGTCAACGGAAAAACGGCGCCCGATGATGGCACAACCTTGCAACTTCATTTGGAGTTGGCGCAGTTACAGTGCGCTGCCGGTTTAGTTGCAGTGGAGTTCGATTGTCCCCCGAAGAACTTGACGAAAGATGGCTACAAATTGGAAAGTGCAGGCAATTTCAAAAGCGCCACCAATATTTATTTGGAAGCCGTCAAGAAAGAACCAAGCAACATGAAACTGGCTAACGCATTAGGTCTCTGCGCTATGACTGAGGCACTTTCCGAAAACGAAGAAAGCGGCGGATACACGAAAGAAGACTACTTCAAAATTGCCGATGATGCATTCAGGAAGGCGTACAAGATCAGTGAAAATGACTGGCAGACCTGGAATAACTGGGGGATATTAAAAACATGCCGCGATGATTATCTCGGAGCCAAAAGCGCACTTGCAATCGCATTGGAAGACAAAAATTTACCCGTTGAGCAAAAAATTCGAATTGAGCACGCCCTGCGGTTTAATGCCATAGCCGAGCGACTTAGAAATCGTTTCAACCCTCCCTCATCTGAATAAGTTTGAAAAAGCAGTTTTAAATTCAAAATTTGGACAAAACGGATAAAACAAGCAATGCGAAAATTTTACGGACTTACAATTCTTGCCACTGCCTTCTTATTGCAGTCAAATCTGACAGCCTTTGCAGAGGGAGACCAACAATGGGTTTCGGAGTGTAAGGCGGCACAGACCGCTGCTGCTCAAAGTAACTTTGCACAGGCGGAACAACTTTACCAAAAGGCACTTCTAGAGGCTCGCAAATTTGGAGAAGAAGATAGTCGAGTTGGTATTACTCTCGGCAGTCTGGCCGGAGTGTATCAAGCAGAAGGTAAGTATTCAAATGCCGAAGAGCTGTATCTCAAATCGATAAAAATCAAAGAAAAATCTCTTGGTCCAGACCACCCAAACGTGGCTGTAAGCTACAACAATCTGGCGACTCTGTACATCAAGGAAGGTAAGCCGGCGAAGGCGGTTCCATTGCTTCGGCAAGCACTTGCGATTATGGAAAAGAAAAAGGGTCCGAGTTCTGCCGAAGTCTTGATGCTCAAAAGCAACATTGCACAATTGAATTCATCCAGCGGAAAAGATTCAGCACTCAGCGATCTTAAACAAACGCTAGACGCCCGCGAGAAAGCTCAGGGTTCTCAAAGTATTTATGTCGCGCAAAGCCTGAATAACCTCGCAGAATGGTATCGTCTGCACAATCAAGGTGTAGACGCTGAGCCGCTTTACAGGCGCTCTCTTGCGCTCTGCGAGAAATTGTCTGGCAAAGAGAATCCATATACATGCACAGTGGCAAGCAATCTAGGCATGCTTTTCTTGCAGGAAAAAAAATACGCTCTCGCAGAGCCATTACTTCTCCAATCCTTGCAAGGACGAGAAAAAACATTAGGCAAGCAACATTCTGACTACGCCTCAAGTCTGCGCGATTTGGTACAGCTCTATAGAGTTACAAACCGTACGGAATTGGCAAGCGAATATCAGGATCGAGCGGATAAAATCGAATCAGCTAATAAGCGCTGAGGTTCAAGGGACGTGTTCTTTCGTTTTCTATTCGATATTGGGCTCTGGTAGGCAGCCGTATTCTGAAAACTTTTACCTAATGTTTTTTTCGCAAGTGACATTTTCATCCAGCCTTAGGTAAGGACAACCATTTATCTAGCATTCTTTTGATGTCTTCCATCAAAACAGGTTTTTGTAGATAATCATCCATCCCAGCCTGTAGGCATTGCTCTCTAATGGCGTGGCCTGTAAGTCCAACAATCGGCACTCTTTTCCGCCTCTCGGTCAGTTCCTTTTCTCGGATCATCATGGTGGCATGTCCACCTTGAATGCCTGGCAAACCGACGTCCATAAATATGAGTGCAACATCAGCAGCATCGCGACTGACAGCAGCCTCGCCTGAGCCTACAACTTCACAGTTATAGCCGAAGCGTGTAATCACCATTTTCGTGACCATTTGAAGAGTGGGATCATCTTCCACCACTAAAATTATTCCGTCAAACATAAGTCATCTCGGAATGGAATGCGCACCCAGAAAGTTGCTCCCTGACCAGCCTGGCTAATAACTCCAATTTCTCCCTGCATGAGGTCCGTCAGTGTTTTACAAATGTGCAGACCCAGTCCAGTTCCTCCATATACACGAGTCGTAGAGTCATCCGCCTGCGCAAAGGGTTGAAATAATTTATGCTTTTGCTCTTCAGTCACACCGATGCCGGTATCTACAATTGAAAACTTCAGGACAGAACCTGCAGACGTTCTTTCTAAAAGGCTGACACGAATATCCACGCTGCCCATTTCTGTAAATT
Source organism: Candidatus Melainabacteria bacterium (assembly GCA_014380105.1). Classification (GTDB taxonomy): domain Bacteria; phylum Cyanobacteriota; class Vampirovibrionia; order Obscuribacterales; family Obscuribacteraceae; genus QKMZ01. The sequence goes on along the minus strand of JACMKL010000627.1, from coordinate 1,857 downwards.
TTACGGCGTTGAAAACAAGATTCTGCAGGATTTGGCGCACTCGCAGCTCATCTCCACAAATCAGATCAGGTATATCGGAATCAACTGACGAAGAGATTTTCACACTCTTCTTATCCACTTCGGGAGTTACTAATTGAACGACATCACCAATCACTGAGCGTACAGAAAAGAAGCGATATTCAAGATTGACAGCTCCAAACTGTAGTTTTGACGCATCAAGAATATTGTTCAATATTTGCAAAAGTCTTTTGCACGATTCAAAGGCTGATTTGGATAAACTGCGAACATCGTCTTGAGTAGCCACCTGTCCGATTAGTTCAACAAGCCCTATTACGCCAGCCATTGGTGTTCGAACTTCATGGCTTACCGTTGCCAGAAACCGCGACTTAGCCTCATTAGCGGCAATAGCTTCGTCACGCGCAACCAACAAATCGGCGGTGCGACTAACGACCGCCTTCTCTAGTTCGTCGCTATACGAGCGTTTTTCGTGTATATCGGTCGAGGTACCGAACCATCTGCTAATTGCGCCCTGCGAATCGAATATCGGAATACCACGTACTAAGTGCCACCGATAATCGCCATTTGCTGCTCGAAGTCGTTGTTCCGATTCATAAGGCAGCTTGCTCGCAATCGCTATCTCCCATTCGTGGAGAGCTTTAGATAAACACTCAGGATGCAATATTTCTTGCCATTTGCTACCTAACCCGTCTGGTGGCACGAGACCAGTGTATTGATACCACCGTTCATTCAAGAATGAGGATTGCAAATGGTTATCCACGATCCAAACAATATCCGGCAAAGTCGCAGCAAGATGCCGAAACTGTCTATCACTTTCAGCAACCGCTTCCAGGGCATCTATATGAACTTGAATATTTGTATTGATGCCAACCCAGCGAAGTAATTGGCCGCCTTGATCAAAAATGGGGGTGACACGAGTGGCAAAAGTGTTGAAGACTCCATCCTTCCGACGCAACGGAAAGTCCATTAAGAAGGCTGTTCCAGCACTAAGGCTCTCCTTCCAGCGCTCCATTACCACAGGTAACACAGTTGGATCGTGGACCTTTTCCCAACCCCAGCCCTGCATCTCTTCAAAAGTGGTGCCCGTGTAGTCATACCAACCATGGTTATAGAAATCGATGAATCCATCAGCTTGTGCCGTCCATCCGAGTTGCGGCATCATTTCGAACAATGTGCGAAATTGGACTTCTCCTTCTTGCGCGAGTTTTACAGCAGCTTCGAGATCGCTAGTTCGAGTTTTGACTGCGTCCTCAAGCTTCTCTTTCGCCAGAAGTAGCTCTTTATTTGCCAACTCCAGTTCGGCATTGCTCCTTTCCAACTTGCTATTCGCCTCGTCCAACTCTCTTGGGCCGCGCAAACTAAGCGCTTTCGGAATCAGTGGAAAAAGCAAAAAAGCGGTTAACAGTGATACACCGGCAGTCCATAAATCTAAACCAGCCTCAAGCCAGTAAACAGGCTGATAGAGTGTTACCACTTTCACAATATGTGTAATGCCGCAGGAAAGAATGAAAGCTGCAAACATCTTAAACATGTAGCCATATGGCAAATCTTTGCGCTTCCCGATGAAAAAGCGAAGCGCAAGCGGGATCAGGAAATAAGCAATTGCGATGCCCAGATTTCCGACTATGAACACAAACAACAAAGGACCGTCCCATCCCAGGCAATAGCCATGTGGCATGAAACCTTCCGTCATAGACTTCCAGAAATCGGGCATTTACTATCATTCCAAGGCGGCAATGTAGAGCGCGCTATCATAAGCTGTATCAGCTTCGAGCGCTATTCGGTATTCAAGAAGCGCCCTGATTCGAAGACACGCTTAGATTTTCAGACACTTCGCTG
>JACMKL010000626.1 GCA_014380105.1 Candidatus Melainabacteria bacterium | reverse complement strand
TTGCAAAAATACAATTGAAATCTGGTCCGGAGAAGTCATCTTTTGAGTCGCCCCGACAATTAAATCTTTGAGCGCTCTTGGAGTATCCGGTGCGCCGTCAGTCACCACCGCAATCACAAGAGGCTGTGTGGCACCCATTTGTTGCGCTTTGAAAAAATCGTCAAATTGTCTTTTCAAAGCTCCGACCAGATTGGTGCCGCCTTCAGGTTCATTGCGCGCAAATAATGCCGGAATTTCGTCAGGTCTAACATGATGAAAAACAGAATCCGAGCTGCTGAAGAAGACCATGGTCAAGCCATTCGGCATGACTTGGGCGGTCTGGCGCGCGAGATCAAATGTTTGTCGCGTGCACCAGTCCCATCTGCTCAACATATTAGATGAACCAGGAAATCGCCCCATCATAGGCATTCCGATTGCGCAATCTTGTGTTTTCATGGAACCAGAGCGATCCATCACGATCGTCACATGCTTGCCCCGCAGACGTGCCACTTCCACTGGTGCCAGGGCCGCCGATGAAAATGGTTTTTGCTGAAAAGTTTGTAGGGTGCGCGAGAGGAAGGATGCGGCGTCACTGACGCGTGCCGTTTGCATCTGAGGCACTTGCCTCACTGCCGGCTCCGCAAAAGCCTGGGCAAAGTTATCACCTACCCCACTCTGCGGTTGACTCGCGGGCAAGCGAAAACTAGTCACCTCTGGCTGGGCTGGTGATTGGATTTGTTGATCGCTGCTCGAATTTCGCTGAATACGATATCCCTGCGCCAAACCAGACTGTGCCGTGAGCATCATGCAGGCGATGGTGATATAGGTAGCCAATCTCATTAAGGGGACAACTCCGCGAACAGCCTCTTTCTGAAAGGACGGTCGCCTGCATTTTATGTTCCGATAGCCTCTGTGACTGGCGCTTCAGTCTCGCGTAATTTGGTCGATCTCATCCGAAAGTTCAGCCAGAGAAATAATTTCCGAGCCGTCAATAAGCACAGTCAGCAAACCCCTTCCGAAATCTGCCAAGATCAAGTAGCCTCCTTGCGTGAGTGAAATCGACTGTTTGATTTTCGTGTATCCGAGCACTTTCATAATGGCGTGGGAATTCATGTAGCTAACAAGCGCGCATCCGGCGATTGACTCAGCATCGTAATCTGATTGAAGCGTGTTTGCGATCAACAATCCGTCGTAGCCACAGATGACATAACCAAGTACGTTGCGAAATTCGGCAATTGGTTTTAATAATTCGGTTAGTTCCTGGGCGGCTTCGTAAGTGAAGACGCGCGCTCCACTCTGATTCTTTGCACTGGCGATAAAGTTTTCAACGCTCTTTCTATTTTGGTCGTTAAGAAGGAAATTTCCAACGTTTGTAATGGTGCCTGGGCTGTTCGTCGCATATCTTATGTCGCTCAACCTGCCAACAGAAGAGAGACATGCATCGACGTGTTCATCCATTCTACCGGTTTGTTGCATCACTGGCGGTGCGGGCTCTTTTATTGAGGCGGGTAGAACAGTTGGTGGTTGCACACTCTTGGGGTCCTGAAAAAGCGTGTTTATCCTTTCTGTTATTGCATCGATCGGCAACGATTTTTGAGCTCTTACGACAGGCACGATGACGGGATCTGGAGAAGTGTTCGGTTGGTGAAACGATCTTACAGGGCGTGCCATTTCTGGTTGGACGTTTTGATTGACCACTACAGACTGTGTTGAAACATTGATAGCTGGGATATTCGTCGCTGAAACAATGCTCTGCCCGATGATGGTCAGTGATATCGATGGCGCGACATTGATTTGAATTTGGCTCACGGCTGGACTCGGCGGCTCTATTCTAAAATCAATTTGTGGCACTATAAGTGGTTCAACTTGTTGTTCTGGCATGTATACATGGTGCGGCTCCGGACGCGCATCATGTATTCTTGCGCGAATTGCGTCGGCCAGAGTGACGCTTTTTTCTTCCGTCGGCAGATTTTGTTGATTCTTGTTCAGTTTTTTCGCAAGTCCTCCTCCAACAGCTGCGTGAGTCCCTGTCACGTACTGGTCCATTTGAGGGAGTGGACCAGTGGTCCGTTCATATGTTTGATCTTGCGTTCGAGCTTGCGTTTGTTCTTGCGTTCGAACTTGCGTTCTGTCTTGTCTGTGAGGAGGGATCTGGGAAACCGTTTCTGACTTTTCTCTATTGCTAAAGAGAGTAAAAAACGGCTCCCAGAAACTTCGTTTCGTCGTGGTAAGACTGTTTAAAATTTCATTAGCTAACTGGCTTGAATTGACTGGACGCACATATTCAGGTAAGTCGAGTCCCTGTGCCACCGCTGCCACTTGGGAGAGGTTGCTTCGAAAGCTGTTTGCTGAGTCCGATACAAGTAGCACTCTGCGTAATCGTGTTTCCTCTTCTTGAGACAAATTTCCGTCCAATTCTCGCTGAATCAGAACTCTTGTCTGTGTTTCATTCATACATTCCTCCAATCCGCTGTCACTCTTTGGAGAAACGCGGAATGCAAAATCTAGCCACCACAGTGGCTGAAAGTAATTTCGTACTAAAATTGCCGCATTCAAATTAAGCAAATGCAAAGCATGCATATGCTTTCGACTCAGCCATCCCTAAGTGATGAGGGCCTGCACCCTCACTTTTGATTTTTCCCGCCAGGCTTACTCAGAAGCCGCCAAGGCTGATACCAGCCCTATCTGCATCTTTGCACGCACTGTCTTTTGTTGTCAAGAAGATTCGATGTGCCGCAAACTAAATGGGAGCAAGACTCTTGGGTGGATTGCCAGACAAAGCTTAAGTAAAATTCAACCGCAATCGCAGTTGAAAAACAAGCGCGAAAGCGGATTTCCGCTGATTCAACATGTTTCGTCTCGTGTCGCAGTTCCAGAGCCGTTCACAAAGCCCTGAAAAGATAATGGTACGATCGACGTCCATGAGTCAGCAAGCCCTCTGCAGACTCCCGTGGGTCAGTCTCAGGCTGAAGACTCAAAGGAAAAGGAATCATGCAATACGACGCAGTGTTATTCGTTTCTTTCGGCGGACCGGAAGGAAAAGATGATGTGATGCCATTCCTTGAGAATGTTCTGCGTGGCAAAAACGTTCCTCTTCAGCGCATGAAGGAAGTTGCCCATCATTATGACCTGTTTGGTGGTGTCAGTCCGCTCAACGGTCAGAACCGTCGCCTGATATCAGCTATTAAAGAAGATTTGAAAAAGAACGGTATCGACTTGCCTGTCTATTGGGGCAATCGCAATTGGCATCCCATGCTCACTGACACCGTCCGCATAATGAAAGATGATGGAGTCAAGCGCGCACTTGCTTTTGTGACATCGGCTTACGGAAGCTATTCGGGTTGTCGTCAGTATCTTGAGGACATCGATAAGGCTCGCAATGAAGTTGGTGAAGATGCACCTGTCATCGATAAATTGAGAGTGTTTTACAATCATCCCGGCTTCATCGAGGCTAATGTCGCGCATCTCAATGAGTCATTGAATGCCATTCCGGCAGAGCGAAGAAAGTCTGTTCATGTAGCTTTCACGGCACACAGCATTCCACTTTCAATGGCAGAAACTAGCGATTACGAAGCACAACTTCTGGAAGCGTCGCGTTTAGTTGCAGTCGCTTGTGATGTATCTGATTGGAATTTGGTTTTTCAAAGTCGCAGTGGTCCTGCTACGCAACCATGGTTGGAGCCTGACATTCTAGACCACATGCGGGATGTTGCACACCGTAAAATTAAGGACGTAGTAATTTTGCCAATCGGCTTTGTTTCAGATCATATGGAAGTCATTTATGACCTCGATACTGAGGCATCATCGGTTGCTGGAAAAGCTGGAATTAATATGGAAAGAGCATCGACAGCTGGCACTCACCCAGCCTTCATCAAGATGATTCGACAGTTAATTTCTGAGCGTTTAAATGATGCTGAAGAAAAACTTTGCAGCGGTGAGCGCGGCGCAGCTCCAAATGTTTGTCATCCGGATTGCTGCCCTCGACCAGTCCGACCTGTTCCTGCCCCGTCCAACACTTCGGCTTGACAAGCGAACTTTTAAGTCTCTTACGTGATACCTTTTGGAGCGGTGAAACTCGCCGGAGGGTCAGTCATGTCAGGTGGACATCAGTCCTTGTTTTGGAAAGTCCTCGCAGCCTCATTTATCTTCGCCGCAACTAATTCAGTAAGTGCGTCGCTTGCCTCGCCGTCTACGACTCCTAAAGTGTACGCGCACAGAGGCGGCTCGAAGTGGGCGCCAGAAAACAGCATGGCTGCCTTTCGCAAATGCGTGGATAACGGTGTCTATGGGATTGAGCTAGACATTCAGCAATGCAAAAGTGGTGAACTCGTCGTTATTCACGATGAAGATTTGAAGCGCACCACAGATGGTGTTGGTTTTGTCAAAGATAAGACTTTCGCTGAAATCAGTAAACTCGATTCAGGTAGTTGGTTTGACAAACAATATAAGGACGAAAAAATCCCGCAGCTTTCAGATGTTTTGAAACTGCTTGATGGAAAAGTAGTCCTGAATATCGAGATCAAGAACACACCGATTGCCTACCCTGGCATCGAAGATGAATTGTTGAAGGTGCTCAAAGATTATCCGCATCCGCAAACAATTATCATAAGCTCGTTTGACCATGAAGTTTTGAAGCGTCTTCACGACAAGAGTTCAAAATATGCCATTGCACTACTGGGAGACCCTATCCTGTGTGATGTTGGAAATTATGCCAAACAAATGGGTGCAACAGCATGGCATCCATATTATGGAAGCATGCGTAAAGATGTCATCGACGCGGCTCATAAAGGTAGCTTGAAGGTAAATGTTTGGACTCCCAATCAAGAGTCTGAATGGCAGTCCCTGGTAAGTCAGGGGGTTGATGGTATCGTCACCGACGACCCAAAAGGTTTGACTGAATTCCTAAAAAAGCAGGATCCAACAGTCAGGTAGAAACAGGTTTAAATCGACAATTTGTCCAAAGTACGTAAGGAAGAGTAAAAATGAATTTTAGATGGACCGCAATCGTCATGAGCGCATATAGTTTGCTTCTCTTGAATCCGGCGTTTGCAGAAGGTGAAAATCCAAAGTTTGATAAAGCAGCCAAAACTGCTCAGACAGCAACTGACGCGGGCGACTTTAAAAAAGCAGAATTAGGCTGGACAAAGGCATTGCAAACTTTGGAAGCATCAGGCGAAGCTCCTGCTGATGCCAATCTCGAGATGACCTTAAAGCGTCTGGCCCAAGCTATGCGCCAAAACGGCAAATACATGGAAAGTCTGGTCTATCTAAAGCGCGCCGCTGATACTTCAAATAAGCTATCGCTAAATGACAATGAGCTTGTCACCGAATCCGGTGAACTCTGCAAATTTTGCCGCTTGATCGATCCGGATAAACTCGGACCGAATGCAGCAAAGGTAATCAAAGAGAACAAAGCCTCACTGACCGTCGTTAAAGACAAAGATGGTCAATTGTTGGTAACCGTCACCATTCCGGACCGTATTGAGCACAAAACCGGCAACGATAAAGTCGATCAAATTGCGATGGAAAAGGCTGTTACTTTCAATCTCACCGACAGCTCAGATGGCACTGTACAAGTGGCAAACATCAAGGGTTTTAAAATTCACTCTGTTGAAAAACAGATGTGGGTTAATCTCCTTGGAGTCAATTTCGCTAAGCCAGGTGCTGATGGTTCACGCGATGCTGCTGTTACGGCAGGAAAAATGGGCGTGACTAAGACTGTCACTAAAACTATAGATGGTGATCTCTATCAACCGATTGCATGTTTCGTCCAGGAGTCGCGTTTATTTGGCCAACCGCTGGATATTGCTATCGTAACCAACGGTGCTGCTCCTGCTTCAGTCACAACTACGACGACTACTTCGGCTGTCAGCGTTCCAGCATCTGATTCATCAACAACTACAACCGGAAGCTCTACAACGACGACTTCTGCGGGCGCCTCCACTGTGGCTCCAGCAGCAGATTTGAGCGCTCCTGGTTGGAACACAAGCTCACCAACTGTAAATAAGACGGCTCCAGCTGCACCTACGACTAACACCAATATCGATACCACTACAGTTATCGAATTCAAAGATAATTCGAAGAATAAGAAAGAAGATTTGCCAAAAGAGGAAGTCTCAACTTCATCAACAACGAAGACTAGTGTTGAAACTAGTGACAAAGTAGTTTCGGACACTCAAACAACAAAGACTGAAACTTCGACCAGCACTCGCAAGCATCGCGATAACGATGATGACGACGACGATGATGATGACGACAAACGAGATAAGGAAAGAGAAAAGAGACGTGATGCACGCGATCGCGACGACGACTAATTCTCAATCTAGACATAAGAAATCAAAAGGGGCGCCGCACTGGCGCCCCTTCCTCTAATACGATAATTTAGATTAAAGACAGGTTATTGAGCTGGTGCACTATTGCGGTTTTGGATAAATGTGTCCAGACCTTGTTTAAGTATGCCACCAAACCCACCGCCGCCCGCGGCTGGTGCGATTCCGCCGCCTTGCGCCCCAGGTAGAAGTCCACCGCCACCACCGCTTGAATTTAGAGACACTTGCAGTGCTCTAGGATCCTGACCAACCATTTGTCCTTGTCCGTTAATGACTACGAACAGTGATTGACCGGTTGCTAGATTGCACATCAAATATTGCCCGGAAGGTAAGGTTGAAGACCCTACTGACACGAAGCTAGATAATTGCGAGCCGAATTGCGAATATGCTGCAACCGGGAAAATGGCTGCCGCTGCAAAAGCCAGACCAGTCAAAATATGCTTTCTCTTCATGTCCAAAGATCCTCTCAGGCTGTAAATGAAGCGCCAATTGTACACTGCTGAAGCCTCTGCCACAGAATCGGTTGGTCGTATGACAGAAATTTCCACCTAAAGATCAGTGCTGACCAGTCTTTAGATCTGGGGTAAACACGGGCACAATTTTCACTTTGAAAATTCATAATGCCTGCAAGTGACCTGGAATTTTTCTTCCACAGAGTAAAACTATGCTTATCAAACGTTCATCTGCAGCATTATTTTTGTTGTTAACCGCTTCAACATCGTCTTTGCAAGTTTTTGCAGAAGATTTCGTCGCTCAGAAGGCACCGCCTCCCAAGTTTGAGATGACCAGACTTGATATCAGCAAGAGAGCTGCTGAATTCCCTATGAAAAGCATCATCGGAAATAGAGGCGCACGCTATCCTAAACTGGCCGATTCTTTCGATGTCGGTACCGAACCTGCGAAATTAGCCAATCCTGAGGCAGTTTCACCTGCAAAATCCGTTGACTCCAATAAGCCTTCGGTAAAACCGCAGCCGACCAACGAAAAAGTTGAGCCAGGTAAAGTTCGCTGGCACAAAGCAGTACAGACTGCGCTGGATGCGTCAAAGCGCTCCGGAAAACCGGTGCTGTTATTTCAGATGATGGGTCGGCTAGATGATCGCTTTTGCTGAACGAACGCCCGAATGGCGAGAACCGTGCTGTTCTCGGATGAAGCTGTAGCGAAAGCTATAAATGAAAAATTTGAACCAGTCTGGGTCAGTGTGCGACCAGTTCCGACGGTCACAATTGATTTTGGAAATGGCAAGAAAATCACGCGCACATTGCATGGCAATGTTGCATCCTACGTCCTCAATGCAGACGGTTCAATCATTGATATTTTGCCAGGGCTGTACGAGCCGCAACAGTATATAAGCAGACTGGATCAACTCTGGTGGGTTCATCACTACAAGCCAATGACTCGTGATCCGGTGGCGTTTTTAGCAGATTATCATCAAAAACAGATGGTAGCAATTAAGACAAGCGGTACATCTTTGGAAGTACGTCCGAATGCGGATCTCACTAAAGCGCTAATCGAAATAAATACGAAGTCAATTTTGAAAGCGAGTAGTGCCATCAGCAAGGTTACAAAAGCGCGCATGGAGGGTTCTTTAGAGCACCCTGACTTCAACGAACCGAAGGCGCTAGCGAGCTGGAGACGAGTCCACGAAGACACTGATATCAACGAAAATCAGCGGCGTGCGCAAGTGCACGAAATGCTAGCAGTGAGACCGAACGCGCACCCGGAGGATGTCACTAAAAAACTTTATCGCGAAGTTTTACACGCCGATATTGATGACCCATATATGGGCTTAGGACCTACGCTTTTTGACGATTATCCGTTCCGTGAGGATGTGCCGGCCGAACTTAGAACAAGCCATGCCGTCTCTAATTCACATTGATTGTCAGCGTTTGTCGGCTCTTAAATTGCGTATTTAAAACCTGTCAGCTCTTCTGAAACTTGCCACAAACGCTGTTGAGTTGATTCTTCATGCGAGCGCGCATTGGAAGTCACTTTAATAGCATCACCTTTGGAGCCTATAAATCCACTTGGACCATAGTACTCGCCACCTTGAACCCCTACTTCTGTCGCTGCACGCAACATGGGATGAGCACCGGCTCTTTGATCTTGGCTTAACATTGGTTCGAAAATAGCAAATGCCACTCTTACCCACGATTTCGTGAGTGCATGCTTTGCTAATTCTGTTCGTGACCAGCCTGGGTGGGCAGCCACGGCAATAGTTTTTGCGTTGGCTTTTTCAAATCGTCTCTGCAATTCGTAAGTGAAAAGCAAATTGGCAATCTTCGATTGTGCATACGCTATTGAAGCTTTATATTCGCGTTTTGATTGCAGATCGTCGAAGTTGATCACTCCGCGCATGTGAGCCGTGCTGCTGATTGTCACTATTCGGGAGTCGGGATTATCTAGAAATTTGTCGAGCAAGAGTCCAGTGAACAGAAAATGCCCCAAATGATTGGTACCGAACTGCAGCTCGAATCCGTCTTCTGTCAATTGATATGGTGGCACCATCACGCCTGCATTATTAATGAGCACGTCGATTTTGTTGTATTTCGATTGAATAATTTCGGCGCATTCTCGCACCGATTTTAGTGAACTAAGGTCTAATTTTTCGACCGAAACATTTTTATTTTGCGTAAGAGCAAAGATTTTTTTCGTTGCTTCATTTGCTTTCTCAACGTTGCGGCAAGCGAGAATTACATTTGCGCCGCGCTCCGCCAGGACAACTCCTGTTTCGTAGCCAATGCCTGATGTGGCGCCAGTGATGATGAAAGTGCGTCCTGTTTGGTCCGGCACATCCTTCTCTGACCAAACAGCACTCGAAAGATTTGTAGTCGAATCTCTATCTGTAATTTTCTGCGCTGTCATTTTTATTCCTCTTAAGTTTTAAATGAAGACTTTTATTGAAATCTCGATTCGCGTCGCATTCTGACTAGAGACTAACTGCCGTCCAGCAACTTTCAACAATTGCATTTTTAGTTGCCTCGTCCAGACCAGTTTGCTTAATAGCTAATCGCATTGCCACACCGATCGATAATTCGTAAATAGCATCCATTGGCAGATCTTTTAAAACTCCACCCTGGCTAGCAGTGCGAAAAATATTTACCAGGAGTGCGAAGTTTTTGTCCTTCTGTAAAAACTCCGCGGCCTCGCCTTCACGACAGTCAGGTAGCGCCTTATATTGTTCAAGAAATAGAGCTTCTTTTTTGTGATTCGAATAAAATTCGAATGCGTTGAGCCAAACACGTTTGAATGCATCAGCTTCGGTCATGTTCTGAATATCGCCCGAAGCAAGTGCTTCTCCAAGAATCAATTTGACTTTGACGTAAAGTGCATCGATCAACATTTCTTTGCTTGGAAAATAGTGATAGATGATTCCAACGCTCACTCCTGATTTTCGAGCAAGCAATGACATAGGTGTATCGTGAAATCCACGCTCAGTAATAAGGTCGAGTAAATTCTCGAGAATTATCTCGCGTTTGTCGGACAGTACTGCCATTTGTGCTCTCGATTGAACGTTCATTCGATAGTACCATCAATGTTTGGATGATGTCAAATTACCTGGAGAAGAAGGCGCATCATGTAAGATGGCTTGATCGAAAGAGATTAGGTTGGCACGATGAAACAGTTTGCTGTAATCGGATTTTTATGCGTGTTTCCGTACGCAGTGATTTGGTACGGCATGAATTGCATTCAAAATTCTGCTATTACTCTTGTCCTTTATCATGGACTCTGCTTAATTCCTGCAATTGTTGCTTATAGGCAAACGCTCAGAAAGAATCTG
>JACMKL010000625.1 GCA_014380105.1 Candidatus Melainabacteria bacterium | reverse complement strand
GGCACTGACGTCAGCACGCATTTGCAGACGCTCGAGGGCTTGCAACAATTGAGTCTTATCGGAGACTATTCCGGCAACCGGTCTTGTGTTTAGTGTGCCGTTTGCAACGCTCAGGATCAGTGAATCGCCCGCGGTTGCTCTTCCGAACAATCCTTGAGCAATGGCGCGATTACTATTAAATCCTTGCTCCATTACCATGCGCATCGCTTGATGGTCGAGAACCATTTCACGCAAGGCTAACAACTTTTCTCTAACAACTGGATTGCTGACTGTGTACATGTGAGAAATAGCATCGAGTGCGTCTTTGTGTGCGCTCAATTTTCCGGATTGCAATGCTTCCTGGAAGCGGGCGAATTGACCTTCAAAAGCGGCTGGGCGAGCTGCTTCTAATGCTCTGGCTGCAGCTTCGAGTTCTTTTGCCTTAGCTTCAATCTTGAGCAGATCGTCGGCCGCTACTTTTCCGCTGTTCTTAAGATCGGTCAGTTCTTTAGTCGCTCTGCTGACATCATCGATGGTGGCTTCACCTTTGATGAATTTCTTGGCGACGTCATCGACGTTTTGTGCAATCGGTGCAACAACTTGTTTTGTTTGTGCGCCCAGTTTTGCTGTTTCATCTTGCAAATCAGTCGTGATGCGACGTGCATTGCGAGCTGCGTCATCAAAAGACGACAGATTGCGTGATGCGAAATTAAGAGCTTGCTTTTCAGTTACCGCGCCTTTAGCGACATCATCAGAAAGATTGCGAATTATAGTTGCTCTTTCTTGAACATGATTAAATGTGCCAGCTTTCGATTCAAGATCTTCGGCAAGTCTGGTGAGACGTTGTTTGGCAGCGCCTTCTTCGAGACCATTTGCAAAGGTGCGAACATCTTGAGCTAGTTGTTTGCCGCCTTGTTCAGATACAGCGGCTGCATTGCGTGAGACATTGGTGGTCTGCGCGGCGGCATTGTCAGTGGTTTTTGTGAGAGCACGAGCGCTATCGTCGATGGCAGTCAAGCGGCGCGCATTGGCGACTTCGTCGCCGAGTTTGCTGGAATCAGCGATAAGATTGTCGACGACTTTCAGATTGCGAGTGTCAGCGGCGAGATTGTCGACCAGGTTTAGAGCTTTCTTGTCTGCTGCGACAATCAATTGTTGATGACGAGTTTCAAGATTGCGCAAGACATTTTCATTGCGACGAATGGCATTGGAGAGGTCGTCGCCCACACCATCTATGTTGGTGCGTTTGACTGCCGCTCTGATTTCTTCAACTGCGCGGAATTCTGAACTTGTGCGTTTGACTGCCAATTCGGCTTCGTCAAGTTTGCCCACCACTTTTTTGAGTGCGGTTTGCCCGCCTGCACGTACAGCATCGTCTGTGACTGTGCTTACATCTTTGAGCAATCTGGTAGTGGTGCCCTTACCGATTTTATCGAGAGCAATTTCATTTTCTTTGATTACTTTGACGAGGTCGTCGACGCTACCGCCTTTGCCGACGCGCTCTGTGGCTTTGCGGACATTGTCGAGAGCGCGGAATTCGTCAGACGAATTTCTGACTGCGTTTTCGAGAACATCAGCGTAACGCTCAACGCGTTTGACCATTTGTCCGGAATTCTGAATGCTTGATTCAATCGCTTGAAGGCGGGTTGTACGCTCTGCAGTACGTCCCAGATCATCGATTTGTTTGACTGCATCTTTGCCGAGGACTGTTGGCGAAATGCCAGCATCATCGAGTTTTTTCAGTGCTTGTGCCAGGTCGTCAGCATTGTGTGTGCCACGATTGACACCCTGAGCTGCCGTTTTTAGATCTTCAATAGCGCGCAGCTTGCCTGCATCATCAGCAAAGCGTGTAGCCAAATTGTCAGTGACCTTCACCACATCATCGCTGATTCTAGCGATGTCGGAGACGCCGTTGCGGATTGCGATCTGACGTGTTGTATCAACTGCAGCATCAACTAATTTTGTACCGTTGACAGCTAATTTTTCAGTGGCACCTGGGACAGCTTTTTCAACATGAACGGAATTGCGACGGATCACTTCAGAGAGATCGTCGGCGGATAGATTACCTTTTCTTGCCGCATCGAAAGCCTCTTTCAGCTCATCGATCGCTTTGGCTGGATTACTGCCGGCAGGATATTTGCGAGCGGCATCATCGAGTACATTCATTGCATCATTGAATGAGTTTCTACCGTTGGCCAAACCTTGTTCGAGTTTGAGCATCGGACGAGCATCATCTACAGACTTAATTAGCGCATTGACGGCGTCATCGCCTTCACGAGTGACAGCGGAAAAGGCGTTTTTCAGTGTCTCTGAATTTGTTGTACGTCCAGCAACAAAGTCTCTGACGGCGTGTTGCAGGCGCGCCGCTTCTTCAGGGTTGGTGGCTTTAATGGTGGCAAGCACTTTCTCGACATCATCAGTTGCTCTGGTGATTGGCTTAACTGCATCATCAATACTGGTGAATACTTTAGCGACCGAGACCTTTTCAGTAAGTTGAGCGGTGTTGGCTGCAATATCGTCTACTGACTTGACAGAAATTGTCTCAAACTTTCTAAGTTCTTCAACAGCTTTCGCAAGTTTTTCTGGTGTGCCGGCTCCACGCGCCAGGTCATCGGCGGCGGATTTGACGTTTGCTAATGCTTTTAATTCGTCACTGCCCTGTACGAATTGACGACCGGTGCGATCAATAATTCCAGACTTACCGACCGACTCAAGAGCGGTGCCAACATCAGCAACTGATTGTTCGATGCCGACCAATACTCGTCTTCCGGCAGATGCACCTTCCAATTTTGTGACATCGGCAAGCAATCTATTAATGGATTGTGGGTTGAGATTTGGAGATTCTTCTGCAAATTTCTTGACTGCAACCATCAGTTCATCTGATTTTGCGCCGCCTGAAGCGACATCATCAGCCAGTCTGCGAATATTTTGCAGTTTGGCGGCATCGTCTGAAGTGGATGCGATTCCGCGAGAAATATCGTCGAGGGTCGAGGTCAAGCCGCGGGCCGCGGTTTGAGTGGATTCGACCGCCGTCCCGAAACGTTGCACCACATTACTGTGTTCGACTGTTCGGACTAATGAATTTGCTTGAGCAAAAAGGTCATCAGCATGAACGCCAGTTTTGGAAATCGCATCCATTAATGAGCGTTCAGCGTTTGGCACACCAGTCCTGACTAGTTGAGCCGCTTGCTTAACGTCCGCCAGTGCGTCCACTGCGCCAGTGATATTGCGCGAGCGCGTCTCGACTGCAGTTAAGACCTTGGTGAAATCGTCAGCCGCTTTGGCGACACTCATTTGGCTAGCTTCTGCAATTGCAGTCGGATTGAAAGATAGCGGTTTGTTGGCTGGGAAGAGATTGCCAATTCTGGTGGCAATACCTTTCTCGGCGGAGACGGCAGTTTCGGCTCCGGCAATAGTTAGTGATTCTGCGCGCCTGCCGGTGATGCCGAAGGCTTCTGTTGTGCGCGAAAACAGATTGGTGGTTTTCTGACCGAGGGTGGTTCCCTCGGAGACTATTGCAGGTGAGAATATGTGTGAAGAATTGGCTGCCAATGATGGCACTGCAGTTTTTTCTGCAGTTACGACACCGCGAGTAGCAATTCTCAAATCGGCAGTGGCGGCGGCGATATTGTCGGTCATTGTTAAGGCGCGGGTGGCGAGATTTGTACCAGCTTTAACTTCCTGGACAACCGCGGTAGTTTTTGCCGCGGCAGTTCCGCCGCCGGCAACCAGAGTCAAACCAAATCCCAGGTTTTTACCCGCAAAATTGGCTCTTTCGTCCAATGTCCCGGTGGTCATTCCGGCATACCACTTGGTACCTAAGGTGCCAATATTTGTGCGTCCTGTCTCCGAAAAAGGGTTTAGTGCAGGAGCAGCCGCAACAACGTCAGTGGTGGTCTTTTTAACCGCCGAGCCGAGCGTGTGTCCATCGGATAAGGCAGATATACCGCCTAAATCAGCGTCACGAGCTAGTTGCTCTTTACTCTTTCTGAAAAAGCCGGTAACTGAGTCTAATGCGCCGCTTGCAGTACCTGTGATCAGGTTGGCGGTCATACTGAAGGCACTGGAAGTGTCTGGCTTAGCCGCCGCTTTTGCTTCCTTATTGACTGCTTCGGCGTCAGCTAACGTTTCTCTAAAACTTTTGCCGACTACCTGATTGAAATCTAAACTGACAAATGGTTTTGGAGCTGCGGCTGGATCTTCATGCGCGTCATCAGCAGAAAAGGAGGTGTTTCCATCTCCTGCTTTCGCCGCTGAATTTATGCCAAACCTGTTGCTCATACTTACCTAAAGGCCTCTACGCAGCCTCTCTCGAGGGAAATCAGTCGTAGCAGATGGCGTTTTAGCACCCCTACTTACGGTGACCGTGAACGCATCTATCCGGGTTCGCAAGGAAATTTGACAGTTCGAGGGGAACTTTTAACCCAGAATAGTGCCAGAGGTGCCCGATAAAGATGGGGAAAATACGCATGTCAGGAGGTTGTACCCTCAAAAGCGGACCAGATTTAATATAAATACTGTTCTACACTTATAGATTCCCTGAATTCACCCCTTTTGAAACCCTTGGCAACCCGCCCAGCGCCCAATCGGCAGAGACCAAAGAACTTGAGCATCCGCGAAAGCATAGATAACATCCTGGAAAAAGACCCGGCCGCTCGTAGCAGGCTGGAAGTTATTCTTTGTTATCCCGGTTTCCATGCCATTCTTGCCCATAAACTTTCGAATGCACTTTGGAAGAATGGGCTTACAACTCCTGCCCGCTGTGTATCTCAGCTCGCCCGCGTCTGGACCGGAATTGAAATTCATCCTGGCGCCACAATCGGGCGACGGGTTTTCATCGACCATGGCATGGGAGTGGTCGTGGGCGAAACAACTGTCATTGGCGATGACGTCGTCATATACCAGGGTGTCACCCTGGGAGCAGGCGCTGCCGCTCGCATGGGCTCAGCCAGTCGCGGCAAGAAACGCCATCCTACTTTAGGTAATGGCGTCGTGGTCGGCAGTGGCGCTGAAATTCAGGGCGATATTCTGGTTGGCGAAAATGTTCGAGTCGCGTCCGGATCAATCGTCTTAAAGGATGTGCCGCCAAATTCTGTAGTCGTCGGTGTGCCCGGTCGGGTTATTTACCGTGACGGCGTCAAAGTGACCAGCGAATCGGTGCCTGACATAGAAGCCGAAGCTATCAAGAGTTTGAAGCATCGTTTGGAGCGACTTGAACAAAAAGTCGCCCAAAATACAGGAATTCCGGACTTTACGGCAAAAGAGTGCAAGGAAAGCCCGCAGGAAGATTTTTCAACTGCAAACATGGATGACCATCCACTTGGAGAAGGGGAGTCCGATCCTGTCGATGTTTTTCTCCATGGGGCAGGAATCTAAATCGATGCAGTTGATAACTGCAGCTGATAATCGCTTCAACCTCATCAATCTCATTTGCATTCATTGATAAGGCAATATGGGCGACGACCGGATGTCCTTGATTTTAGTGGGTAGAATGAATGTGTTCGTCGGCTTAGGAAACAAAGTGGGGTTGGTAGCCGATGTATATACACCCCTTGATTTGGAGCGGAAAGGAATAACCGCATGGTAGAAACCGAGCTAGATAAAGCATTTTCGACGTTGGCGCAAGCCTTCACTTTGACTGAAACTGAATTGACGGAAGAAATTACCGTCATAGAGCAGCAGATCAATGAGCTGAAAGACAGAATCATGCAGCTTAACGGTAAGCAGCAAACTCTCGCGCATGACAAATCTTCGATTGAAGAAATGTTCAGCAGATATTGTGCCACTGAGGGCGGTGCCAATCAACCTAAACTAGAATTTTAGAAACGTTAGATACATGACCGCTAAGAGTCTCGATTTATGTCCGGCAACTGTCCAATGTGTGGTGCTCCTCTAAATCTTGGACTGAATTTTTGTGTTGTTTGTGGCAGACGATCCAGCACCAACGAATCAAGCAAAATTCTTGGATTGAAGTCGGTTGCTCGCCAGGCAGACATGACTGCAAAAATCGAGCTAGACGGTAAGAAAATTGCTAAGATCGCGCCCAAGCCGAAGACAGCCCTTCGCTTTAGAAAAGTAAGAGGAATATGGACGCAATCACTTTATGTGGTTGTAGGCATTTGTCTTTTCTTTGTAGCCGTTCGCTTCGCACTTGATAGAACTGCATTTCATCACGAAGTTCAACGCAGCGTTCACGCACTTCTGCAGAAAGATCCGCTCAAAGCCTTAAGTGGATCTACAAAACAGCCCGGTAAAGTTTCGGCACCAACGAAAGCGGCAACTAAAAAGGCGCGCAAAAAACGTACTCGCCGCACTCATCGTCGCGCTAAAACAGTCAAAAAACAGAGTGCTAATTAAGCACCGTCAGCCAGTTTTACCAGTCCCATTTCAAACATCAGACCTAGTTCTTCCGGAGTCCAGGCCTTCTTTACTTTTGGCGAATGGTGCAGTGAGGCGCGAATGATTTTTTCGCCACAGGCGGTAATTTCATAGACATATTCTTTCTCATAGTAAGGTGGTGCCTTTACGAGGATGAGCTGTCCTTTCTTAAGGTCCGGGAGCATAGCGTACTCTAGGTTAACGCTTCGTGCAGTGCTTTTCTTCCAATGTCAGCTAATTGACTTTGACTGACTCCGCCAACTAGTTGGAATGATTTTGCATCACGCATCAATTTTTCGACCGGGTATTCGCGAGAATAACCGTAGCCACCAAAAACTTGAACAGCATCGGTAGTCACTCGCATCGACATTTCTTGCGCAAACACTTTTGCCTCTAAAGCTGCCGACATTGCGGTTTCATCACTGTCATCCAGGTCTATAAGCTGGCAGCTTTTGTAAGTGAGCAATCTAGCTGCCTCAATGTCTTTGGCCATGTCGGCGAGCATAAAGCCTATGCCTTGATGCGATGCAATTGGCACGCCAAAAGTAAAGCGTTCTTTTCCATAAATGATTGAATGTTGTAAGGCTGATTTTGCAGTACCGATGGCACTCGCTGCCAGAAGCAAATACGCCTTTGGTAAAACGATTGGTAAAAACTCCTGGGCGCCTCCGATGCGTCCCACGACACAGTCAGCCGTCAAACCAATTGCCCTCATCTCAATGTCTGCGATTGGCACGCATTTGCGTCCGAGCGGTTTGATAGGCTCGGCGATCTTTAGACCTTCAGTATTGGTTGGAACAATTACTATCGTGTTGGCAAATTGGTTGCTGCTTTCGCTTGCCTTCTCGTCATTCGAAATCGTTCGAGCAAGCGTCACAAACCATTCGCAATTGCCGGCCAGAACCACTCGTACTTTCCCGTCCAATTCAAAGTTAGAATTATTTTCGCCAGTCTGACGCAAAGTGGGCAGGTCCGATAGGTCATCACCGGATATGGTGCGCAGCAAATTCGTTGCGTATCCGGCAAATTTCAATTCGTCTATTAGAGGTTGAATGAATTTGCTCAAGCGCTTCTGGTCGTTTTCAGCAAGTAGCGGTAATTGGGCAATATTGCTGGTTTCGGAGTATGCCGCAATAGCGCTACAACCCGTCGAAAGCTCTTCTTGAATGAGGGCAGCTTCAAATAGAGGCAATTGCAATCCGCCAACCGCATCAGGAGCCATCACATTAGTAAGACCTGCTTCCCAAGCTTTCTTCAAAACTTCTTCAGGTCTGACCCCTGTTTCATCGAAGTGTGCCGCCTTAGGGGCAACTTCACGAACGGCAAAGTCACGAGCCAGCTTTTGAAATTCTCTTTGTTCTTCGCTTAAATTGTATTCAGCCATGTTTTGCGCCTTCGATGAATTGACCGGCGCTCTTAATTCGCCGCTTCTTGAAGCCATATTTTAGTAGGTTCGACCCTGCCTTCTCAATCTAAAACAGCCTATTTTTCAGAGTTTCTCTCATTCTTCTAAAATATCGACGTGCAACCACATGAGGTGTAGCTCATAAACCTCATGCTTCACAGGCTTTCACACGACTGCCAATGTGAGCGACGTTCTCTTGACCAGTTACGCCAGGGTAGTCATGATTACCATGACTGGAATGTTTGCTTGTCAAGCGCCGCTTTCATCTGAGAATTATTTCGAACCAATGCCTGTTTTGATTGCCCCATCTATACTTTCGGCCGACTTCGCTAATCTTGGCGCCGACATCAAGCGCGCTGAAGATGCCAAAGCAGACTGGATTCACGTGGATGTAATGGACGGTCATTTTGTCCCTAACTTGACCCTGGGCGCACCAATAGTCAAAAGCTTGCGCAAGACAACCAAATTACCTTTTGACGTTCATTTGATGATTACGGACCCTGACAAGTATTTGTCAGATTTCGCAGAAGCGGGAGCCGATTACATCACAGTGCATTCTGAAGCTTGCACACATTTGCAGCGCACTCTGTCTCAGATTCGCGCTCTCGGTAAGAAAGCCGGTGTCGCTCTAAATCCAGCAACGCCAGCAGAGCATCTCAAATATGTCCTGGAAGACATTGACCTGGTTTTGGTCATGTCAGTCAATCCCGGATTTGGCGGTCAGAAATTTTTATCCTCGGTTTTGCCGAAAATTGCGCGAGTGCGCGAGATGTTCAATGAGATTGGACGTACAGACGTTCATATTTCAGTAGACGGTGGTATCAATAGTGATACTGCGCGAGAAGCTATTTCCCATGGCGCTGACGTCTTGGTCGCTGGAAAAAGTGTTTATGGAGCAGACGACATGCGGTCTGCAATCTCTCAAATTAGACAAGAAACTGTCACTGCAAAGTGAAGGAGCAAAAAATGGCTGGACAAATGCAGGTCATAACCAATGGTAAATCGGTATCAAAAGCAGTTATGGCTTTGGCTCTGATGCTTGCTTTTATCGCGCCGGCAAATGCCCGCGAGCGAGATGACGATTTCATCATGGACACTGATGTGATCGGTAAAAGCAGCAACGGTGTAGTGAGCTCTGACCAATTCTTGGAACTCGGCGTTCCAACTGCCAGTGCACTTCGCATTGAAGGCGAACAATCTCTGCGAATCGGAAACGTCGACCGTGCTTTGACTGTTTTACAGCGCTCGGTAGAAATGGCGCCAATGGATATTGACGGAAGAATTATGTACGCAGAGGCTCTCGAAAAGAGACTTCTAAAACAGAAAGTTCGCGACCCAAAACTCTTCAACTTCACAATCAAACAATGGTTGTATGTCGCTAAAAAATCTGAATTTGTTGACCAATCGATG
The DNA here is from genome assembly GCA_014380105.1 of Candidatus Melainabacteria bacterium. GTDB lineage: Bacteria > Cyanobacteriota > Vampirovibrionia > Obscuribacterales > Obscuribacteraceae > QKMZ01. Next base: position 241 of record JACMKL010000625.1, on the reverse strand, counting down.
ATGGGAGTGCACCACCTTCAAGGTTTGACCGGCACATCCCCCAAGCGTTGGGAAAAAGAGAAGAAATTCCTTGCTCGCGTGATGCTTCCAGAAGATGGTTCAGAGAAGGTCAGACTCGGTAAGACTAGAAATCCACAAATGTAATCGGACCTAAAAATTAAGTCTGACAATGAAAATTGTTGGCGGCAAAAGAGGATCTATTCAGATTTCTTTTTTGCCGCTATCCATTTGACGATGTTTT
>JACMKL010000624.1 GCA_014380105.1 Candidatus Melainabacteria bacterium | reverse complement strand
TTCCACTTCTACCATTCCGGATTTAACGTGAATATTTCCGCTCTCTGCAAGTAGCGGAAGCAATTCAATGAATGCTCCTATTGGTGCCGATCCGAAGTCGATTCCAATTACTGTTTTGCCTTCTAACAAAGTTGGCAGACTGATACTATGGACGATACCACTGAGTCCATCCTCGTCCTGTGCAAATTGACCTTCCAGGTGCAGCCACTTTTGGCACCAATTTGTGAATTTCACGTCATTGCCTAAATAATTTTCCACTAAAAATTCGGCGGCATTCCATTCAAAGCGCTCCCAGGTCAGCTCTACAGCGGGTGTGATTTCGAATTGTAGATTTTCTAAAAGCGTTTTGGGATTGACTTGAATTTCACAGACCTGCTTTTCACCGGATTCTGTTTGAACGACCGCGTCCAGAATCGAAACACTCATAAAGATAGAAAGAACGCCTTTTAATTTGAAGGCTACTTCCGGAGTGACCTGGAGAGACTGCGCTCGGTACTCTGAAAGGACTTTCTTATAGGTGTCGACATATTCTTCTCGCACAATAGTAAGCGCGTCTTTTAATTCCATGGATAAACTCCAGGTGTTGCAGTTTGTATTACGCTCAAAATAAGTCCTATATTATCTTTTGATGCCCCACTCGTGACCGTAGGCAAAATCGTCGTTGAAGAGTTGCCACCTTTGAGCTATATGCGTTTTCACATATATTCTCATCATATTGCTTGTGAGTGAATGCTAAAAAAGTGCCTATTGCCAACCATGGTATCCTTAAGCACCTCTTGAACTCCTGTGCGGGATTGACCGAAACCTCATGCTATTCAGCAGTTTCAACTATCTGATCTTCTTACCGATCGTGTTCGGATTGTATTGGGTACTCCCCGACAAATGCCGCAAACCGTTATTGCTGCTTGCAAGCTACTTCTTTTATATGAGCTGGCTTCCTAAATACGGGCTCTTGCTCTTTGGTTTAACCCTGGCGAATTATTTTCTCGGTCTATTGATCGACAAATCGGAACATCGTAAGAAGTTGTTTCTGACGATCGCAATCTCAATCAATCTTGGTTGCCTGTGTTTCTTCAAATACACTAACCTCTTACTCGATAGCATCTGGCAGGGATTGAGAGGCTTGCTGCATGTCACGGGCATGAGTACGGCACCTTTTGCAAACACTCCGATGTTCGACATTTTATTGCCGTTAGGAATTTCCTTCTTTGCGTTCGAATTCATTCATTACGTTGTTGATGTCTACAAAGGCAGTTCACCAATGCGCAACTTTATTGATTTTGCGCTGTTCGGTGCTTTCTTCCCTTCTCAAATTGCCGGACCTATCAAACGTTTTCAGGATTTCTCGAAACAACTTATTCATCCGGCAGTATTCAACAAGCAAGAGTTTAACGACGGCCTCGTCTTAATTTTGCAGGGACTTTTCAAAAAAGTTTGCCTCGGCGACACGCTTGCACAGTTGGTTGTCGACCCCGGTTATGCCAATCCAGCTGCGCTTGGAACCCTCGATGCGTGGATTGTGTTCTTCGCATTTACGTTTCAGGTGTTCTTCGATTTCTCCGGCTATACCGACATCGGACGCGGCTCGGCTTTATTATTCGGCTATCGCGTTCCGGAAAATTTCAACCTGCCATTTCTTTCTGCCAACTTCCTTGAGATATGGAGACGTTGGCACATTTCCTTAAGCACGTGGCTTCGAGACTATTTGTATTTTCCGCTCGGCGGTTCGCATTGCAGTGTTTGGGCGCAAAGACGCAATTTATTTTTGACAATGGCTCTTGGTGGACTATGGCACGGAGCAGCGTGGCACTATATCTTCTTTGGATGTATTCAGGGCGTTATTCTTGCCGTTACACGTGATTGGCAAAAATACACAGACAAACATCCAACTCTGTCGAGAATGAAACTATCAGCCTGGTGGCATTGGTCCGCTGTCGCCGCAACATTCTGGACGTGGACCGTACTTCTGGTTATCTTCCGCGCCCCCAGTGTCACCCACGCTTTCAGCATGTACGCCAAGGCTTTCAGCTCTTCACCGGCTGGTGAGATAACAACCACCTTAATGACGTCGACACTACCCGCGACACTTTGTCTCTACGGTCTTTATTGCATAACTTGTGCGCTTAGTAATCGCGCTGTTGAGAAAGGAGAAGCACTGCCTGCGATGGCACACGGAATAGCAACGGTTTGGAAGCAATCCGTTCCCGCCCGTGCGATAGCTTATGCAGCAATGGCGATAGTAATCCTTGCTTTCGCGCCAGGACAAGTCCAACCCTTTATCTACTTCCAGTTCTAACTACTTAATTGAAAAACATCAGCAGCATGCAAAAACTCGAGAAACATATCACAAATGAGGCGAAGATCCCTGAGCCACGCGCTTCTCGCCGACCGTCCTGGAGAAGCGCTTTTGAAGTTGTTGCTTATCTTGCGCTTGCTGTTTTTCTATTGGAAGTCTTATTCAGAATCGCTGGGGTCGGTAGTCAGGAATTTATGTACTTCGATCAAAAACTAGGAAATAAACACATCCCAGGCAAAGAAGTAATTTGGCGATTGGAAGGTTTTTCTGCTGAGACTCTCAACTCTCACGGATATCGCGATGTCGAACACGCAGTAGCTAAGCCCGCTGGTATAAAGCGAGTCGCTGTTTTAGGTGATTCGCATTCCGAAGGTTTGCAAGTTCCACTCAATAATACTTATGCAAGAAGACTTGAAGCGTCGCTAAATGGCAGCGCTAACAAGACTGCCGACAAAACGGGTTACGAAGTAATCAACTTCGCATGCTCCGGATACTCGACCGCTCAGGAATACGTTCAGTTTTCGGAAGAAGTTGCTCCATACAAACCGGATGTTACCGTAATCCTCATGCACTGGGGCAACACAGCGGCCAACATTGTCGACTCCAAAAATCGTCGCAATGCGCAGCCTCGTCCATACTTTTATTTGGATTCCGAAGGTCGGCTTTTGGAAGACAATTCGATCGCTGAGTGGTGCTATAAACAGGACGCGCAAAACGAGGGATTAATTGAGACAATCGGATTCTTGAAGCGCCACAGCCGCATCTATGGAGTGCTTTGCCAAACCGATCTGGCACTTAGCATTAACGAACGCCTTTATTCGAAGCTGCGCAGTTTCATTAAGAGCGCATCAATATCTCTGCAAGGAAAAGATTACAAGGCGGAACCTCCAGGTCCGGTCTATCCACCACAGGATTCCATCAGAGTTACCCAAAAAATCGTAATGGCACTTTCGAAGAAATGCGCAGAAAATGACAGCAAGCTAGTCATCATGCTTCTTCCTGACGTATTTGGAGTCTCCGCGAAGTTTTCCAAAGACCTAACAGATCTGAGTTCGCAGCATAATTTTGGCTTACTCGATCTCTCGGATGCATTCAAAAAACACCCAAACCCGAATGACGTATTCCTTCGTGTCCATCTGTCCAGTCAAGGGCACAAATTCGTAGCCGATACGCTCCATGCGTTTCTGCAGCAAAAAAACTATTTACAATAGGAAGTCATTAACACTCTCAAGAAGAGTATGCCACTTCGACTAGGGTCCAGCCAAGTGCAGCACTCCGCCGGAGAATTGAGAACCGAAGAAGGTAAGATTATTGTCCGGATACATGTAAGGCCATATCAGCGAGCCTTGAATCGAGCCAAAGCCTTCAGAGCCACCAATACTTTTTACTTTGTTTTGAGAACTGCTCGGCAGGCTGCTGAAGAAGGGATGCTCATTTGAATAAAATGGATGGTGCATGTCAGCGGCAGCAACGTCAACTTTCCCGATTTGGGCAAGATGAGTGCCTTTGATATTGTTCAGGCCTTTTTGATATGCGCCCAGACTGGCAACGACAACTCGTTTGAAGGGCTGCAAACTGGAGACATTAGAGTTGAGCATACTGGTGGTTTGACTGCCGGAATAAATGGTGTCATCAAAATATGCAACCGCTTTATTTTTTGCTAAACCGGATTGAATCAGCTTATCTAGAGCTCTTGATGAGATTGAATTTTCGGGAGCCAGATTATTGACCTTGCCAAATAAATAACTGACAAGATGGGTACTGCCCCCGGGATCTTGATCAGAAACTAAAACAAGATCCGCCATTCTGAGACCGCTCTTCTCCAGCGTACTTTGAAGCTGAGTGTGCAAAGCGACTGCTTTTTTAACCATCGCGGGGAACGATTGATTGACGGCTCCCTCCGCAAGCATTTTTGCTGCCAGTTCGCGCTCTTCTCCAGCGTAGCCTTCCAAAAATGCTGCAATTTCAGCCTTACTCGCTTTTGCTGTGTGAAACTGCGAATAAATGGCATCCACATTCGACATCGAATTCAGCTCCGCCGCCGTGTGAGCATTGGGAATTCTAATGTTCAGGGAAGGTCGCAGCACATGTACGTTTGCACCAATGGCAGTGGCGCTCTCATCAACAGCTCCGGCGAGCACCTTCTGGGCAACGCCAGTTGGAAGGAGATTTGGTTCTTTTGCGCGAACCGCACGAGCATGAGCAAGAAGTTGATCTAACTTCGCCTCCATTGACGCCACACCTTTTGAAACATCAATGACGTTTATAGATTTTTCAAACGCACCGACGTCTACGACATAAACATTGGGAATTTTCTTAAGGAGCGCCTTATCCAGCGCACTGAGGGAGGTGCTGGAAATATCATCAAACAAGACGATTTTATCGGGTATGTCGCCATTTTTAACTCGCGCTGCCAAATGATCGAGGTTATGCATGGACATGCTGGTGCTATTTGCCTTGCGATACATGTAGCCAAGCAAGTTGCCAGATGAATTGGGCGCAAGAGTGTAAACGTCGGAAGGAGAACTTGTGCCGAGCGCTGCCTGAATCTCTGTTCGTACGGACTGCATTCGCGCTTTCAAAACACTGTCAGAAGATACTCCTGCGGATTCATTCAAGAGAGCGACAGTCAGATCTCGATCTCCGGCTGGCACTCTTTCAATTATCGATTCAAGCTGCTGGCGGCTGAAGGATTCTGGGTTAAACTTTGTGTAAATGTCATCTACCAGGCTGTTTAAGCGTGTTCTTTGAGCCGGATCTGTGATGTCCTTAAAGAAATCTGCCGCCTTTTGCTTGTACGCAGCCTCGGCTTTCGGTTGTGCAGTAGCTAGTGATTGTTCGACGGTCAAATTGCTGTTGCGAATACGTTCAACAGACATTGTTGTCTTCAGTTCGTTCTCGAAGCCTGATTGAAACTTTTGCTCAAAAGCTCTAGCGGCCTGGGATCCTTTTTCTTGTTCAGTTATTCGAACTGCTTCCCGATAGGAATTCTCTTGAGTAACTCGCTGAAAAGGGTTCGATACGGAATCAGGGTTTGCCTGCAAATACTGATCAGCCGATCTGACAATTTTTACCTTTTGAGTTAATTCCATTCCAACTTCTGATGTCAGAACATCTACATGTTGGACAGTGTTTAATGCCTTTGCGAATTGCTCGGGAAGATTGGTAGCACCACCTACGCCTCCTGTTTTTCCAATGTTCAGACCATATTTGTTATAAAGCTCTATTGCGTCATCAACCGCAGCGTAAGGATTAGCACCAGCCTTGGTTAAAAATGCGGCGGGCTCAGTCTTTAAAATCTTAGCGGCTTCATCGAGTGATATTACTCCGGACGCGGGTATCTCGACACCACCCAGCACTTGACTGTGAGATACCACTTTTCCTGGTCTTACTGTGCGAAAGCCATCAAGCACACCGTCGCTCAGACCACCCAGAAAAGTACCACCAAAAAAACCGATAACAGCGCCCTTTACAGACAGCCCGGCCAAATCTAGCGGATCGATTTTTTCTCCCTTCTCAAGCTTCTCGATTGCTTCGCGTCCTGGACTTTCAATTGCACCAAATACTCCTCCTGAAGTACCAGACTTAAGCGAGGCGCTTAAGAACCGCCTACTTAAGCCAACACCTTGGGTTTCTAGACGAGCAGTAAGTAAGTCACCGGTGACTGTCAAGCCAAACTTTCCACCGATCACACGGCTCATTTGTGCGCCTGCCAACTCTCCTACAGGAACCGTAGCTCCAAGCACTGCGCCGACAGCAAAATCTCTCCTGAAATCGGCGTACTTTCCGTCTATTTGCATCAACCCTGCTTTAGATGTGCCACCAAGCACAGCACCGTTAGTAGTGGCACGCAACATGCTACTGGCCAGGTTCCCTTTTCCCAAGCGCAAGCTAGCTAGCGCAACTAGACCCGCACCAATATCTGTTGTGGTATCGACTCCACTGCGTTGGGAAGTTTCGTATCCGAGGACCAGCTTAGAGGAAAAAAGCGGTGCAACTGTCTTGTCGCCAGTGTCAAAGGGCTTACCGGTAAGCTCACGGTAAATGGCACTAAAGCGCAAATCATCCCCTTTGTCTGCACTTTTCTTCAAGTCTTCCAGCTGTTCAGCCTGGCGAGCAAGAGCATTTTGCACAGACTCGGAGCCTGCGTCTCGGTCAAAAACATGAGACCAGACTTGAGCCGGATCAAACCAATTTCTGCCGGCTGCGCTTGTGCCGATATTATTTTTTGCCGCGTCGAATGTCTTCCCTACGATGCCCTGACTTTCCCTTTCGCGAATAAACTGACTAGAAATCTCTTGATGCTGAAGCAAAAGTTGCTTGTAAGCGTCACTCAAGCTGATGCCAGATGTCTCAGTCACTGTAGGAAGTGATCTCGGCGTCACTCCTGATGGTGGCGTCACTAATATTGGCACTACCGGTTTTACTTCTGGAGATGATTGATTCGCCTTAGTTGATTGGCTCGATTCCGGTAACTTTTCCGGGCCCCCATTAACTTCCTTCAGGCGTCTTTCAAGTTCTCTTTGGCGATACTGCTCGTTCTCTGTCGCCAGTTTCTCACCTGCCCTGAGAATCTCTCTTTGGTCGTTAATAGCCTTAATACGATGAGCTTCCTCCACCAGTACTTCTGGTTTCCAGAGCGGATGCATTCGTTCAAGTACTTGGTAATATCCTTCCCCAGGTAAGATTGGTAGAGTGCTGGTTTCAGCTATTATTTGTGTTTTTAATCGCTCCTTTAGAGTCGATAATTCTGCGCTGCCGGCTCGCAAATCTAAGACAGGCTCGCTTGATTTGGGAGCATATAAAAGAAATTCCTGGTTTTGTTTGACATTGTTCCAACTTTTTGGCAAGTCTCTATCAGAGATGTTTTGCCGTCCGTCTAAATTGGCTTTGCTATAGCCGTTAAGAGGCATTATTCGATTTAGCTCGCGATAGGTCGCATCTCCTTGAGGCAAATTGCCAATCCCTTTCTGTCGACTTATCAAGGCATCATTTGCCAAATCAAAGAGAGTAGTCTCTAATTTTGCAGATTTTGGAATATCTTGCTGGTCGCTTTGTTTGTCTGAAAGTGGATTTCCCATGCTTGCCGGTTAGCCCCATTGTCTATCGAGATTTGCTTACTTTTCTAGAGCAAAATGTAGTTTTTTTGAAAATCTATCTCCGTTGAGTAGCTCTTGTAACTTGGTCTTGGCTGACCAAGCCAAACATTGCACCAATCACTCTCGGGGCAGTTTGTGATGTGAAAGTGTTATTGGAAATCGGGGCAATTCTGATGTCTATCAGGGCCGACGGAGTTGCGTTTGTATTGTCACCACTAAGTGAAGTGACGATGGTATTTCTCCCCAATGTTGCAGGCGTGATATTGCCATCGTTCCAGCCAGGAGTGACGACCGGAATTCTCAAAGATGCCTGAGATAAATTGATCATATTTTCTCTAAACTGATCGTAGCCAGGCTGACCTGAGAAGCGTTCCAGAGCGGTATTCAAAGCTTCAGCACGATTGTTGGAATTGATTGAGCTTGTTCCTAACGACTGCTCCAATCCTCTTAAATTGACTGGTTCTAGACCACCGCTGACACTGAGAACAGCGATATTTTTGTTGTTGGCATCGCTGATTGCAGCTTGGAATGCTTGCTCTCTACCTTGACTGACGTCATAACGAACAATTTCCACACGGTCTCTAATATAGTCAGGTAAGGACCCTCGCAAACGAGCTACCACACCCGGTCCATGAGTACCGCTAAAATCATCGATTACGCCGACTCTCACTTTACCGTCGCGTTCGAGCTGCGAAATTACTTGACTGGTAAAGCTTCCACGAAGATTGTGATCTTCAAGCACGCGCCCAACCACTTGAGAGTCGACGCGACCGTTACGGCTATCATTGAAGTTGATGTAATCTCTCACCGGCCCAAGCTGTGCTACCACTTCGCTCTGGCGTATGGTGGGGAAGTCTGTTTTAGCTGGATCACTAAGTTGATCGAGCAGTAATGTAGCGGCCGGAAAGTCAGAAAGTGCTGGGCTAGCTGCAGTGTCTCGCAGAGTAGATGCTTGAGACAAAAGCTCGATGGCACTCAAGGAGGAACGTGCAGCTCCACTGTCGCCGCGGTCGGAAATTTGTGCTGTGTCAGTTTCGCGGGCATTTTGTCTGTCAAGCATTAAAATCGAGCCTCGGGGGGGACTATTAACATTAAGAGGCTGAATTTCAACATATTCATGACAACTCTCTGGCGATGGCCGGGCGGCCCGCCCCATGTCCCTCGGCAGCCTCAGCAAACAATTAACTGCTGTTAAGCGCATGTTAAGGCGTTCAGCTTGTAAGACCGGTTAGAAGCGTCAAATGGCTTGATTTTTCGAATCTTGAAAACCTCGAAAAACACGTGTGAAGGAGCGGTTAAGTCTTGGTAAGGGTCTTGTCATGGGGTGCCCCTCAGCCTTTGTCAGGAGCCGTATTTGTGGGAAGATGCTGGTAGTTGTAATACTTCAGAGGTCGGATTTTCTAACATGGGTGCAGGCAACAAGCTTTTCGGTGCATACGATATCCGCGGCGTTTATGGTCCATTACTGAACGCGGATTTCGCATTCAAACTTGGCAGAGCCTACGGTCGTTTCCATTACTCAAAGGAAAGATTTATAGTACTTGTCGGTCACGATAGCCGCACTCATTAGCCAAACCTCGCCGACGCTCTCACTGCCGGTCTGAGCGCCGCCGGTCATGACGTTTTTACTCTCGGCGTTGCATCGACACCTATGGTCGCCTGGTATGGCGCTTCGCACGGATTCGACGGCAGCATCGCGGTCACCGCCAGCCACCTCAACAAAGAATTCAACGGATTCAAGTTGTACCAAGGTAAAGCCAATCCGATTGGCGCTCTTAATGGCCTAATCGAAATCGAGAGCATCCTCAATACCCTTCCACCTGTAAATGGCACTAAACCCGGTGCTGTCAACTAGATTGACGGCTTCGGTGAATATGTGGAATTTTTGAACAGTCTTCTCAAGCCAGCCAGAAAATTGAAAATTGCTGTCGATTGCGGACACGGTGCTGCCGCACCGGAAATTGCAGCACTATTGAAGATTTGCACCTCGGTTGAGCTGGTGCCACTCTCTTCAACTGTTGACGGTGAATTCCCGGCGCGCTCTCCAAATCCGCTTGATGCCGGGGCTTTGGACTACATTAGTAAAACAATCCTTGAACAAAATTGTGACTTTGGTGTCGCCTTTGATGGCGATGCCGATCGCG
>JACMKL010000623.1 GCA_014380105.1 Candidatus Melainabacteria bacterium | reverse complement strand
TTATCAAAAGAACACAAGCACCGTCATTGATACCAGGAGCATTACCAGCAGTGACGGTTCCCTTTGGATCGAAAACTGGTTTGAGCTTGGTGAGGGTTTCGATATTTGTGTCTGCGCGCGGACCTTCGTCTGTCGAGATTGTTTCGACCTTCTTACCTTTCGTGACGGTATAAGGAAGAATTTCTTCAGCAAAACGTCCTTTGCTGATGGCATCTAAAGATTTGAGATGGCTTCTCAGAGCCCAGGCATCCTGGTCTTCGCGAGTAATTTTAAATTCTTCTGCAACATTCGCACCATGAATTGCCATGTGCACACCTGCAACAGGGCACTCGAGACCGTCATGAATCATGGCATCTTTAAATGCAACGTGACCCATACGCTTTCCAAAACGTGCCGAATTTGCTTCAACAAAATATGGTGCTTGGCTCATCGATTCCATGCCACCGGCAAGAATGATTTCTCCGTCATTTGCTCTGATTCGAAGATCGCCCAAAGTGACTGCTCGCATACCGGATGCGCAAACTTTATTGACGGTTGTCGATTCGCAAGTATTTGGCATTCCAGCCTTAAGGAGAGCTTGTCTGGATGGAATTTGTCCACATCCCGCTTGAATGACATGACCAAGAATTACTTCGTCAACAGTGGCAGGGTCGACATTATTGCGCTTAAGCAATTCGGCAATTAGAGAAGCCGCAAGGTCGGATGCCGGGACAGAACTCAGTCCGCCTCCCAACTTTCCGAAAGGTGTACGCAAACCATCTACGATTACTGTCTCAACCATTGCTTATTACTCCTGGGGTGACTAAATCCTACAGTCCATTCAGGCGCAATGCCCCAGCTGTCACTATTTGTTCAAAATCGAGTAGCCAAGCAATCAAGAAACGAAGCTCATGTACGAGTCATCCCTGAAAATAAGGGTATAGATCCCAAGAGAGCCTTATTTAGGCTCATTATTCGTCTATGATTAAAATGTCACGCACGAAGGTCGCCCCTTCGATTGCCAGGTTGGTCCGCGCAAGAAAGGCAGGAAAAAATGAAATCCTTTGGCAACCGCGGAGGTAGCCCGGATAATCAGCCTGGAAACCCTTTGGGTAGGCAGCCTGGCAGGCAGTCGGGCAATCCGAATAATCAGCCGCCGCGCAATCCGCAGCCTGGGCAACCTGGAGTTCCACCGGGTTATCAGCCGCGCGAGCAGTATCCATCCAACCTGAATGAAAATTATCAGCAGGAAAATCCTTACCAGCCAGCTCCTTCACGTAATCAAGATGCTCAGAATTATCAGCAAAACCAGCAGTATCAGCAAGGGCAGCAATATCAACAGAGTCCGCAAGGCGAAAACGAAGATTACGAAGAAAAGCCAGTCAGAATTGAGCCCGGCAAACGTGCTGGCGCTCTGTTAATCGACTTTGTGGCGGCGTATTTTATCGGCGTTTTGATTCAAATACCAGTCACCTTCATCCCGTTTATTCAAGCCTTTTTCAGCGCCCAGTTGCTTATGCCGATTGTGCTCCTTTTCAAAGATGCCTTCTTTAAGGGTCGAGGTCTCGGCAAGAATTTGATGGGACTTCAAGTGGTTGATGCGCGGTCGGGAAGACCATGCACAGCCATTCAATCGTTCAAGCGAAACATTATTCTTGTTGCGCCGTACGTTGCGCTACTGATTTTCCAGTTTGCACTGAATCTGACCAGTTACATCAATGTGCCTTTTGACTGGTGGCTGCATACCAAGAAATTCCTGGGTGACAGTGTTCTCAGCATTATCAATTTGGTTGGAATGATTTACGTTGCCGTCGTTTTACCGATGGAATGTTATCGAGTATGGAGACGCCCCGACAGTCTCAGGAAAGGTGACGAAATGGCTGGCACCATGGTTATAGAGTCATCTATGGACTTTTCGAACCCAATTCCTCGCGCCTGATTAAAGAAGACAAGCGATCAAGCTCTAGTCAAGAAGCGGACAACGGCTTAACAAGCTGCCTTTTGACATCAAATAATTGCTACCATTTATGGCCTATATCTGAGGCTTAGCCAGATGACGCACAAAACAGCATATCTCTGGGGGCCGATCTCCAGCTTTTCTGGTCCGCTTGCGGCGGCTCTGGTCACTCGCGGCTGGAATGTGCACATTCCCACCAAGTCTTCGCTCAATGTTTTCAGCCTCTCCCCTCTCGATTTGCGCTCATCTGCCAGAAGCGCTTTGGAATTGGCATTTGGTGGCAGAGAACGTTTTCGCACTTTTCAAGATCGCATCAAGTTTGTCGACCAGCCAGATGGACCAAAATCCGGCACCACATACGATGCTGTAATTTTTTGTGGATTGCCACCAAATTTTGACGAAGCGCGCGTGCCACGGGCGCCATGGGCGGCGTCTGAATTGCCGTCGTTAATGAAGATATTCAAGACACAGCCTATATTCGTCATCTCATCGATTTGGGGCGGTGTAGAGCCTGATGGCGTAGTGCCGGAAGAATGCGAATTCGAAAGACGCAGACCGACAAATCATTTTGAAAGCATCTGCCAACAGTATGAAAATAAGGTCTTAGAAGCAGTCAGCAAATCGGAAGCGCCATGGTATCTCGTGCGCTTGCCATTGATTGCTCCAGATAGCCAAACGGGCAATTTCATCAACTATTCCGGACCACTCGCTCTGGTGCGCGAATTGGCTCTAGTACAGCGCGCCAATATTTCCAAGAATGGCAATGCAAGCCAAAGCAACGAGCTAAAAGCTAGTTATAATCCTGACTACAGTTTGTGGTTTTTACCTTCCGATTTTGTGGTCAACACATTCTGTAAATACATTGAAGATGAATTACGTCCACGCGTATTGAATTTGATTTCGACAGAATCAACCCTGAATCAGGAATGGTTGCAATCGCTTGCATCAGAATTTGGTTTTGGCAAAGTGGTGAGAAGCGAGAGAGATTCGCTCAATTTGCCGGGCGTTTTGAGAAAAATGCTCAACGATAATTTGCAAGTCAAAACGCGCAACTTATTTGAAGTTGCCGGTCGCTATCAAATGCCCCGCCCGCGCGTAGATCAAGAATACTTCCAACGTGTAGTCGAAAAGGCTGAAGGCGGCGGCTGGGGAATGCCTGCCGACAAAGAGAAGCGTAAACTTTTCAAATTCACGGAACGACTTGCTGCGTATTACTTTGAAGAATTCATCCCACAACATTTTGACGAAGGACTTTTGAAGCGTGCCACCTCCAACGGTACCACCATCGGGTTTATCATCAAAGATGCTGAAGGTCTTGGCTGGATATTGCGCGCACGCAAAGGCAAAGCTGTAGTCGAAAGATTTGACCCTGAAGACGAGCGTCCGCGCATCTGCTTCCACCTCACCTCAAAGACAATGTCGCAGATGGTGCAAAGCAAATTGCCTCTGCATCGCGCCTTATTGTTGCGCGAAGTCGAAGTAGAAGGTCCGCTGTTGCACGCTTTGAAAGTAGCAAACACAATTGAGCAATTCTTGAAAGAACACCCACTCGGTGAAGCGCAAATTTCGGAGTTGCAAGAAGCTTATTAGCTGCCTAAATGTGCGTAAGCATCAGGAAAAATGGACATTGCGTGCCTTTGCCTTAAAAGCGTTTTTAAATTAGTTTCCTAGGAAACTAATTTATTTTGACTAAAGAGAAAGCCGCGCCCTTTTATTTTGCTGCAGACTTAGCCACAGCATGATTGGTCTTGATTGAAGAAATCAAATTGACCATTTCGATTGCAGCCAGTGCGCAATCGATGCCTTTGTTGCCGGCTTTCGTGCCAGCGCGCTCGATTGCCTGTTCGATAGAATCACAGGTGAGAACACCAAAGATTGTAGGAACTCCAGTGTCCAACGGAATTCTGGCGATGCCTGAAGCGGCTTGTCCGGCGACGTGATCGAAGTGCGGTGTTGCTCCACGGATAACAGCGCCGAGACAGATAATTGCGTCATATGCTTCGGTCTCTGCTGCATGTTTAGCAATCAAAGGAATTTCGAAAGCACCAGGGCACCACATCACATCTACATCATTGATGTCTGCACCATGACGGCGCAATGTGTCCAGGCAAGCGCTCAACAAACGCTCAGTGATAAAATCGTTGAAACGACTGATTACAATGCCGAATTTCAAACCGGTCGCAATCATGCGCCCTTCCACAATACGCGGCTTCATTTCAGCACCGAAAT